>NZ_CAMHRZ010000222.1 GCF_946187255.1 uncultured Ruminococcus sp. | reverse complement strand
AAAGCTCACGCTGATAGACAAACTGCATGAGGAGATAAAGTATCCGAAGAAAAACTACAACGTGATAACCGACGAGGACGATTATTACAGCAAGGAAGATATGGAGTGGGACAAGCTCCACAAGCATGGTTTATAGGAAGTGGTAAAATGAAGGCAAGAGTTACGGCGGCGCTGCCGAAGCTGGCGGCGGGCATCAATGTCGGTGAGGAAAAAGAGGCTGCTATCATGAGGATAACAGAGGCTCTGGGCATCGGATACAAAAGCGTAGACGATGACTGCGGCAGTGATACGGTGGGATATATCTGCGGGTTGAAGGGCTATGAAAAAAGCGAAGAACGCAGTGGCGTTTCGGCGGAGATACTGATACTCTCGGGGCTTGACAGAAATGATATGAACAGCCTGCTGGAAAAACTGCGGGCGGAAAAGGTCAGCATACCCCTCAAAGCGATGCTGACACCCCACAACAGGGACTGGAAAGTCTCGGCGCTGGCTGATGAACTAGCGAAAGAACATGAGTATATGACTAACATGGGAAAGCGTGACGGCAATGGTTAAAAGCAAGTACAAGGCGATATTCTATATCGTGCTGTCCGCCTTCTGCTTTGCGGTGATGGGACTGTGCGTGACAAAATCGGGCGACCTGCCCACCATGCAGAAGGTGTTTTTCAGGAACTTTTTCGCGCTGTTCATAGCCATCGGCTCCCTCAAAAAGAGCCATACCAAATTCGAGATAGGCGACAAGAAAAACCATGCGGTGCTGTTCGTCAGGGCGTTCGGCGGAAGTATAGGCATGATAGGTAATTTCTACGCACTGGGCAAAATGAACCTCTCGGATGCATTGATGCTCAACAAGATGTCGCCATTTTTCGTCATTGTCTTCTCTTTCATATTCCTGAAAGAAAAGCTGACGCCGTTTCAGGCACTGACTGTCGTCGGGGCATTCTGCGGCAGTATGTTCATCATCAAGCCCACCTTTTCAAATGTGGAGCTCGTCCCTGCTTTATGCGGATTTTTCGGCGGGATGGGCGCGGGACTTGCCTACACCTGTGTGCGTTATCTCGGTCAGAAGGGCGTTAAGGGTCCTGTGATAGTGGCGTATTTCTCGGCATTTTCCTGCCTGCTGACACTGCCTTTCATGATAATACAGTTCAAGCCCATGACTGCGGCGCAGTTCATCTTCCTGCTGGGTGCGGGCATCTCAGCGGCAGGCGGACAGTTCTCCATAACAGCGGCTTACTCCCACGCCCCCGCAAAGGAGATATCCGTCTACGATTACTCACAGCTGATATTCTCCACCATTCTAGGCGTGCTGTTTTTAAACCAGCTGCCCGATAAATGGAGCTTTGTGGGCTATGTGATAATAATCGCGATGGCAGTGCTGGTGTTCTTCTACAATAACTTTTGGAACGACAAAGCAAAGCCCTCCGCACAAACATGATAAATATACAAAGCGCTGCTGCATTGTGCAACAGCGCTGTTTTTTCAGCCTTTGGTGTTATCGGGATCATTGCAGCCGTTCATACAGCCGCCTGTTTCAAGTCCTCTGGGGAAAAATTCGTTGGTGGGGAAAACTATCTGCTCAAACATCTCGCAGGGAGTACTGCTTGTTGAGGTGCATTCCTTGCCGGGTATGCAGTAGTCATAGACGGGTATCATCAGCGGCACGGGGCGGGCAAGGGAGATTATGGCAAAAATGCCTACCGTTATCTGCACACTGCGCACGCCTGTTTCGGGGTCTGCGGCAGTCAGGGTGGTGTCAAGGCACATGGGTTCCACCAGACTTACCGAAGCGGTTGGCAGAGTACACAGCGACCTGCAGCAGGCACAGCCCGAAGTGGGGGTCTCCTGTGCGGTCACAAGACCCGCATCCGATACAAAGCGCTGTGTCCCGCCGTCACCGCCGTAGAGTATCACCTTTTTCGTGAATACCGCTGTGCCGTAGATGACTGTGGGGGGCGTATTATCACCGCTGAATACCTCCACCTGCGCACGGAAATTGTAGGTCACATCCACCGAATAGAAGCCCTGATTGAATGCGACGGGGCTTATACTGAAATTGACATCCGTTACGTCTATCGACCTGGTCTTGATGTATGCCGCATCATTCAGCAGCTCCTGATCCTCTGTGCTGAATGTGAATTCTACGTCCTCCAGACAGTCCTGCGCACTGCATGAATCGTATATGCGCAAAGCATCGATGCACACAGCTTCCTTGAAACTGCCGCCGGGTCTGTTCTTTGTTTCGCTCATGTGAATACCTCCCGAATGATAATGTGAAGTTTTTTGCTTCTCTACATCATATTCGCATGAGCCCTGCGGTGTGCATAAAAAATGAAATATCCCCCCGCCGTGTGCGAAGGGATATGTATATCACAGTGAAATACTGTTATCAGGTGTTCTTGTCCACCGTCTTGAACTGCTTGAGATTGCCTATCTTCTCGTTGCGCTCATCCAGCACCTTTTCAACGTCAGCCCAGTCAAGACCCTGGTTTACCGCCAGCACCATTACATGGTACAGCAGATCGTTTATCTCGTTCATCAGTTCGGCATTGTCGCCGTTCTTTGCGGCGATGATAGTCTCGGCAGCTTCCTCGCCCACCTTCTTGCATATCTTGTCAACGCCCTGCTGATAGAGATAGCAGGTGTAGCTCTTCTCGGGTGCTTCGCCCTTGTCGAACTGTTCCTTTCTTGCCTTTAATACCTCGAATATCTCCTGATATACTGTCATTATTCTTCCTCCTCATTATACATCTCATTGAAAAAGCAGCTGTACGAACCTGTATGGCAGGCAACGCCCGTCTGCCTGACATTCACAAGCAGTGTGTCATCATCGCAGTCGCCGTAGATAGATACCACTTTCTGCAAATGACCGCTGGTAGCGCCCTTGTTCCAGTATTCCTGTCTCGACCTGCTCCAGAACCAGGTGTAGCCTGTTTCCAGCGTCTTTTTCAGGCTCTCCTTGTTCATATACGCCAGCATCAGCACGGTCTTTGTATCGACCTCGTAGCATATCGCAGGGATAAGCTCGCTTTTTACAAAGTATTTATCAAGATCATTAAGATCAACTTTTATCTTGCTCATAATAACTCCTTTATTCATCAATGACCGCGACCTGATGATCGTCCTCGTAGATTATCCTGCCCACATGATCGGTATAGACTATATCATAAGGCACCTTGTACTTATCAAGCAGTGACATCAGTATCTCAGCCTTTTCGCGCATATCTTCGTACTTATCCGTCTTGAAATAAGTTATCGCGCCCTGAGGATTCTCATTATCCTTGCCGTAAAAAGGCGGTTCGGGAAGATGCTGCCTGAACCATTCTTCTGTCTGCTCATAAAGCTCACAGTCTTCCTGCGAGTAAACACCGTCTCTTACTCTTCGCCAGTTAAGTATGAAGACTCCCACAGGCTTGCCGGTTCTGTAAGCAAGCTCGCGACCTTGTATACGCATATATTTTTTCATGATATCAGACCTTTAAGTCCACAGACTTGTTATGCACATCGGTGAAGACTTCTCTTCACGCTTAAAGCCGCAGTTCTCGTAAAAATGCGCTTCGTCGTCGTATGATACCAGCACTATGCGCAGATAATCCTTGTATTTTTCCTTTGCCTGTTCAACAAGTGTCCTGCCTATCTGCCTGCCCTGATACTCGGGATCAACAAGCAGATAATGGATATAGGCGGTCATTATGCCGTCATCAAGCGCACAAAGCATACCAACAAGTTTGTCGCCGTCCCATGCAGAGAATACGGTATCGTAATTCTTCATAGCCACAACGAGTTTGTCGGAAAAATGTCCCGATGACCATTCCACCGATAAAAACAGCCGTTCCAGCTGCTGTTCGGTGAATTCATGTGTAGTCTTATACTCTATCATTCAGTCACTCACCTTTTCGGAGCTGTCAACTTTTCTTACAGTGAAATACTTTCCGAACTCGGTTCCCCACATATCCATCTCTTCGCCTATCTCGTTCTCATTGACCTCGTTCATTATGAACCATACAGTCTTGCAGCCCGTTTTTGCCATCTCGGGAAGCAGGAACGTGAAGCCCCACTCAACGTCAGCCTTTTCGTCCTCAAAGCCGTTTCTCGCATCTATTACTAGATCACAGCTGTATTTTCCCATCAGTTCAAGCGCCGCACAGGTGGGAGAACGGTAGTTTTCAAACTTTGCTTCCTTTTTCCATGTCAGCAGTACCCTGTTCTTCCAAAGCCTTACGTCTGCGTACTCCGAAGAAAAGCACAGCCTGCCGTTTTTGAGCATTTCTACCCTGTCGGCAATATTCTTTGCGAATTCTTCGTCGCTGTACTTCGGGTCGCGGGTACTATTCCATATCTCACACGGAAGTTCGCCGCATTCGGAACAATCGCGATAGCCGTGCTTTGTCACACAGCAGCCGTATATGGCGCACTCGGTATCGGGAGGGCAGTGGAACACTTTTCCCTTGTTGCTGTCACAGCCGGTACACATACTCTTTTCAAAGCAATAGCATACCGAGCAGTCGATACCGCAGACACTTACGCTTTTGCTCATAGTATTACCTTACGATGATGCCTTTGCTGCGGCAATCGTCCTTTACCTGACCCACTGTCAGCTCACGGAAATGGAAAAGGCTCGCTGCAAGTGCCGCGGAACAGTCGGTCTCCAGGAAGGCTTCCGCAAAATCACCCAGCTTTCCCGCACCGCCCGAAGCGATAACAGGTATCTTGACAGCGTCAACAACTGCTTTCAGCATGGGCAGATCAAAGCCGCCGCGCACGCCGTCCGTGTCGATGGAGTTGAGGCAGATCTCACCCGCGCCCAGCTGTTCGCATTTTTTTACCCAGTCGATAAGATCGAGTTTCATGTCTATCCTGCCGCCGTTGATGAAAACTGTCCATTTATTTTCCCCGATAGCCTTAGCGTCAACGCCCACGCAAATACACTGGCTGCCGAATATATCGGCACCGTCCTTGATGAGCTGAGGGTTCTGCACTGCCTGCGAATTGACGGATACCTTATCCGCACCCGCACGGAGAGTCTCGCGTATATCATCAACAGTCTTTATACCGCCGCCGACGGTCAGCGGTACGAATACCTTTTTAGCGGTGTTCCTGACTACATCCAGCATCACTCCCCTGCCCTCATGAGAAGCAGTGATATCGTAGAATACTATCTCATCAGCACCCTGTTTGTTGTACTCGCAGGCACACTCAACGGGGTCACCGACTTCCTTTATACCTTCAAAATTCACACCCTTTACGACCTTTCCGTCACGGACATCCAGGCAAGGGATTATTCTCTTTGCAAGCATATTTTACCTTCCTTTCGGCAAGCTCATGTGTATCTTTCATAGTCATCGTCAAGGCAGTCAAGCTCGTCGGCTTCCTTTGCGAACCGCCATTTGAGCCTTTCTGCAATAACAAAGGACGTATATGTTTCGTTAAGGGAGAACTTTCTTGTGTAGTCCGCATCGAAGTAATTGGAGTCAGACCAGACTATCAGCCTGTCACGGCGGTTCTTTCCGTAAAGATCCTCGCGAAACTCAAGTATGCCCTCCCAGATATCTCTGCATCTTGCGATAGAGTGGTGCTGCACACCCGTGAACAGCATCTCTATCCTGTCCACCCATTGACTGTCTACCGTCAGCAGCAGCGAACCGCCGTCATAGGGAAAATACATGGCTTTTTTCTCGTCGCAATGCACACCGCTTATATAGTTCGCAGAGACCACAGCACTGTCATGCATACCACCTGTCTCTTTGAGGAAGTTTTCTATATCCTCCTGCGTCCTTATCTCACGCCAAGCCATAGTCCTGCCCCCTTATTACTTCTTTTTCATCACCACATAAGCCGCATAGTGCTTTATGTCGAACTCCTGCGGATAATTTGAAAGCATTTCAAGG
>NZ_CAMHRZ010000221.1 GCF_946187255.1 uncultured Ruminococcus sp. | reverse complement strand
CACCTCAATACAGACCCCCTGTTCTAATAAAGAATATCACAGTCACAGTATCCCACGGGGTGCTGTGGCTGTTTTTTTGTTGACATTTGTATTATCGGGCAGTATACTATATAATTATATATAGTACGGAGTCTGCAAGGGCAGGAGGTATACCATGTATTATCAGAAAAGCAAAAACGGCTGGGTGCTGTGTGAGTTATCCGACCGTCATAAGTCCTGTGAAAAATACTCTCTTAACGCCGATGATGCTGACAGGGTCGAAGAACTGCTGGCACCCGTGTTCGGCGAAAGGATGAAAAAAGAACATATCATGATAAGCTATGATAACTGGTCGGGGGTGTATATAATGAATATACCGGGCTTCGGTTCGGAGACTTCCGATAAGCTGATAAAGGAGATCTTCATCTATCTTTCGCAAAGAGATATCTGAAAGCGGGATGATATTTCCGCGTGCAAAAAAATTTCTGAAAAAAATTATTTTCTGTGCAACACTTCTGCGAGGCAGGGCGTTTTATTATACAGAAAGGGAGGTGAGGCGCATGGCTGACATCATGACAGAGTATGAGGCACTGCTGGAAGAGTACAGTGATACCGTGACAAGGCTGTGCATCATGCATACGGGGAATATGAGTGATGCGGAGGACTGCTATCAGAATGTGTTCTTCAAGCTGTACAAGCAGCTGAAAAAGGGCAGTATCCCGAACCCCAAGGCATGGCTGCTTCGGGTGACGGTGAATGAGTGCAGGAGTTTATGGAGATACCGCCTGCGCCGAAACACCCTTAGTCTGGAGGATATAAGCGAGGTACCCGCAAAGGCGGAGGACAGCGAGCTTTGGCAGCTGGTCTGCGGACTGCCGCCGAAATACCGCGATGTTATATACCTTTATTATTATGAAGAGCTTACAGCGGAAGAAATAGCAGAGATAACCCAAAGCAAGCCCGCAACGGTGCGTTCACAGCTCAAACGCGGGCGTGAAAAGCTGAAAGGTATGCTGGAAGGCTGAAAGGAGAGGTGCTGAATGAAAAATATGCGTTTTCTTGATAATGTAAAGACCCCCGAGGCGTGGAAGCAGGAAGCCCTCAGCCGCGCTGCCGAGGAGAATGGAAGACCTCAGCTGAAACGCTGGCAGATAACAGGCATAGCCGCAGTTACCGCAATGGCAGTGCTTAGTATAGGAGTTATACCCGCACTTTACGGAGACAGGGCAGTGGATACAAAGATAGGCTCTGAGAACAGCAGCAAGGTCACAAGTGAGGTCACGGATGCGGAGGACGATATCCTACCAACCATAGAGGAAGAGGATATAATCGACAGACAGCCGCTGATAGACAATCTTAAAAAGAACTATGATTATATAGAGACCTTTACGGTGCTGGACAGCCAGATGCTGGATGACGGCACACTGCTGCTGGCAGGTGCGAGAGAGAAGTACAAAATGGGCAACGGTATGCTGTGCATAAGAGTGCCCAAGGAACATGAGCCCTATTCGGATATAAAGACGGAAGCTCCCGCTTTTGGTGACAGGGTATGCGTGGGATTCAGGAGAGTGCGCGGCGAGGGTCTGGTGGAGATACCCACAAAGCTGACAGTCAACGGCAGGGAATATACCGCTAAGCAGGCGACCGATGCGGTATACGCAGATCTGTATATGCCTTTGGGCAAAACGGACGACTCGCTGTTCGGCAATGTGCTGAAAAGTGCCTGTGCCGCAACGGGTCAAACGGCGGATGAACCGGGCAGGAACACCAAAGACCTGGTAAGGTGCTACTATTCCAACGCCGAAAGAGTAAAGCCAGGCTACGACAATAACTGCAAGTTCATAAGTGACCGGCTGATGATGACAGGGTTAAATACCCTGTTCGATGAAAGGTATACAAAAGACGGCAAACCCTCACAGCTGTTCGTAACGGCGATGGTAAATATGGGCTACGGAGAGATAGGGGCAGAAGTCACCGAAAAGGACGGGGTATATACCCTCAAACTTGGCAAGCACACAGGCACGCTGGATATCGCCTGCTCGACGGAAGTCGATATACTCAACGTGGAGACCGTACCCGATAGGGATAACCCCGATACGGCATATCTGCTGGTAAACCTTGCAGATAAAGCGGGCACGGGCAACATCCGCGGCATGGTATCCTTCGATATCACTATGGAGGATGGCGCGAGCACAAAGTCGATAATAGAAACAAATACCACACCGTCGGTAGCCCTTGATGATGATCTCGATTTCGAGGATTTCGAGATAAATGCATACAGGATGACATCTCCGACCGTTGATAAAACGGAGTCTGAGGAGGATAAATATTACAAGTTCGCGTTTGTGCTTACCCCTAAGGGCGGTGCCGACCTCAGTGAGCTGAGTTATTCAGAAGACCCCGACCTCCCGGATAGGGTAGAGCTTGACATACCCGGGCTTGATAAGTATACAGTGACAGCACAGTGCGCCCGTGAAGATGCGGAACTTGTTGTAACGGATACCGAGCCGCAGGCAAACGGAGATTATCTGATGGAAATGATGCTGAGGTATGAAGGCGACGAAAGAGAAGTCCTGCCTGCATCGTTCACCTTCGGCAAGGGGGAGATGTCGGAGCAAGTTGAGATCACATTCAGTGAGGAAACAGTCAGCGTCAGGAACGGAGAAGAGGTAAAGAAGGGCGTTATCGCTGAGAAAAAGAAGCCGTCAGAGGAGAAAAAGATAGATATGCCCGTGACCGTCGATAACAAGAACTTTGATATGGACGTGGAGCCGATGAAAATGGCATTGCAGCACAGAGGCAGCCGTGCCTATGAGGTCAGTTTCAGGCTTACACCTAAAGTGGATATCGATGCGGATAAACTGATACTCAGGTCGGAATCCGTACACCCCGAAAGAATGAAGATCGGTAATATGAACAATGAGAAGTACGCTGTGGAAGTACAGCCCGCCGAAGGCAGCGGAGAGCTGGCGATAAAGAGCGTGTACCCCTACGACGACGGCACCGTGCGTATAGACCTGGTGTTCAGGCACGAGTGTGATAGCGGAAAGGAGCTGCCCGTGAAGTTCACATTCGGTAAGTTAACGGACAGCGATGAGGTCGCGGATGAATGCGAGATAGTCTTCGGCGAATAAGGAGCCGAACAGCGAAAAAACGGGAAATACAGACATTCCGCCCGCTTTTGCAGGCGGGGGATACAAAACGTCCGCCCATGAGAGCGGGCGTTTTGTGATATGTGTAAAAAATGTGTTAAACCGCTTGACAGGGCGGGGAAGATGTTGTATAATAGGCAAGTACGCTGACAATAGGGTCAGTGTAACTATTTGACGAAAGGAGAGAAACCATGCCAACCTTTAACCAGTTAGTAAGAAAGGGCAGAAATGTACTTGCAGACAAGTCTACAGCTCCCGCACTCCAGAAGGGCTTCAATGCCAAAAAGAAGAGAGTTATCGATCAGAGCTGTCCTCAGAAGAGAGGCGTATGCACCGTTGTTAGAACTGCTACTCCTAAGAAGCCTAACTCCGCAATGAGAAAGGTAGCAAGAGTAAAGCTGACAAACGGCTACGAGGTAACTGCTTACATTCCCGGTATCGGTCACAACCTTCAGGAGCACTCTGTTGTTCTCATCAGAGGCGGAAGAGTTAAGGACCTCCCCGGTGTGAGATACCACATCATCCGCGGTACTCTCGATGCACAGGGCGTTGCCAAGAGAATGCAGGCTAGATCCAAGTACGGCGCTAAGAGACCCAAGGCAGGCGCTGCTAAGTAAGTTATAATACTTACAAACAACACCACGGGACAAGCTCCCGAAAGTAAAAAAGGAATAACTCATTGCCGCGAAAGCGGAGACCACAGTTTTTGTGGAGTGATTGATATATATATCGGTAGCTCTGCACGGAACTGACGGGGCTGTGACGGATGAAAGTCTGGTCACAGAGCGAGTACCTATGAATTCATTATTTGTGAAGGAGGGAATTAAAGTGCCAAGAAGAGGTAGAGTTACCAAGAGAGACGTACTCCAGGATCCTGTATACAACAGCAAGCTGGTAACACGTCTGGTAAACAACATCATGCTCGACGGTAAGAAGGGTGTTGCCCAGAAGATCGTTTACGGAGCATTCGAGATCGTAGAGGAAAAGACGGGTCGTCCCGCACTCGAGGTCTTTGAGGAGGCTATGAACAATATCATGCCCGAGCTGGAGGTTAAGGCTCGCCGTGTCGGCGGTGCTACCTATCAGGTCCCCATGGAGGTTAGACCTGACAGACGTCAGACACTGGGTCTGAGATGGATCACTAAGTATTCTCGTGAGAGACACGAGGACACCATGAAGGAGAAGCTCGCAGCTGAGATCCTCGACGCTCTTAACGGTGTTGGCGGTTCATGCAAGAAGCGTGACGACACACATAAGATGGCTGAAGCTAACAAGGCTTTCGCTCATTACAGATGGTAAGAGTATAGAGGAGGATAAATCATGGCAAGAGAATGTAAACTGCAGGATTACCGTAATATCGGTATCATGGCACACATCGACGCCGGCAAGACAACGACTACCGAGCGTATCCTGTTCTATACCGGTGTAAACTATAAGATCGGTGAGACTCACGACGGTGCTTCCACGATGGACTGGATGGCACAGGAAAAGGAGAGAGGTATTACCATCACTTCTGCTGCTACCACCTGCTACTGGAAGGGTCACAGACTTAACATCATCGATACTCCCGGGCACGTTGACTTCACTGTTGAAGTTGAGAGATCTCTGAGAGTTCTCGACGGCTCTGTTACCGTTCTTTGCGCAAAGGGCGGCGTTGAGCCCCAGACCGAGACCGTTTGGAGACAGGCTGATAACTATAAGGTACCCAGAATGGTATACGTCAACAAGATGGATATCATGGGCGCTGATTTCTATAACGTACTGAATATGCTCCACGAGAGACTTCAGTGCAACGCCGTTCCCGTACAGCTGCCTATCGGCGCTGAGGATGATTTCAAGGGCATCATCGACCTGCTTGAAATGAAGGCGTACATCTACTACGATGATCTGGGCAAGGACATCAGATGCGAGGATATCCCCGCAGATATGATGGACAAGGCAGAGCAGTTCAGAGCTGACCTGATCGAACACCTTGCAGAAGTTGATGACGATCTCGCTGAGAAGTACTTCGCAGACGAGGAGATCACCATCGACGAGATGAAGAAGGTAATAAGAAAGTCCACTATCGCCAACACAATGGTGCCCGTTACCTGCGGTACTTCCTACAGGAACAAGGGCGTTCAGAAGCTGCTTGACGCTATCGTTGACTATATGCCTTCTCCTATCGACGTACCCCACATCAAGGGCGTTAACCCCGATACAGGTGAGGAGTGCGAAAGAATTTCCGGCGATGATCAGCCTTTCGCTGCTCTCGCATTCAAGATCGCTACAGACCCCTTCGTTGGTAAGCTGGCATACTTCAGAGTATACTCCGGTGTGCTGACAGCAGGTTCTACCGTTTATAACTCCACCAAGGACAAGGACGAGAGAATCGGCCGTATCGTACAGATGCACTCCAACGACAGAAAGGATATCGATACCATCTATGCAGGTGATATCGGTGCTGCTATCGGTCTGAAGAATACTACAACGGGTGATACTCTCTGCGACGAGAAGAACCCCGTTATACTGGAGTCCATGGAATTCCCCGAGCCTGTTATCCAGCTGGCTATCGAGCCTAAGACTAAGGCAGGTCAGGAGAAGATGGGCATCGCGCTGGCTAAGCTGGCAGAAGAAGACCCGACCTTCAGAACTTATACTTCCGAAGAGACAGGTCAGACCATTATCGCAGGTATGGGTGAGCTCCACCTGGAGATCATCGTTGACAGACTGCTCCGTGAGTTCAAGGTAGAGGCTAACGTTGGTGCTCCTCAGGTATCCTAT
>NZ_CAMHRZ010000220.1 GCF_946187255.1 uncultured Ruminococcus sp. | reverse complement strand
AACAGGTGTCAGACCAGCTGAAAAAGCTGAGAGATATGGGCAAGACGGTCATTGTCGTCACTCATGATAATGAATTTATCCTTTCCTGCTGCGAGCATATTATTCGTTTGAAAAACGGGAAAGTCATAGATAATTATGTTCTTTATTAGGGGCAAAAAAAGAGGAGTAACCATGTCGGCTATCTCCTCATTTTTTTCGTTGGTGGGCTTGAAATCTATTTTGAGATGTGATATAATGTAGTTAGCTACAACTAACGTAGCTGCGTTTGATAACGAAAGGAACTGAAAAAAATACATAGGCATATATTGGACGCTGTTCGCAGCGTTGATTAAAATGTATCACAAAGCGGTACGGCAGAGAGCTTGCCAAGCACCCGGTAAACAGGGGCAAACGTGAATATCGGCGGCTGTTCTCAAAAGCCGGCGATCTCGGAAAAGGATACCCGCAGGTGAGATGGGCGAGGTCATGAGCGACGTCCCGGAAAGCAGACTTATGCGCACTTTCTTCGGCATGACAACCTGAACAAGTCACCTAAAAAGTGGTATAACGACATGGAAAAATACGAGGCGTGGTACAAAAAGAACGGAAAGCGCTTTCCCGTGAACCGTTTGGTCGGCGATAAGGTGAAAGATCCGTCATAGGAGGGACAGTTTATGAGGTTTACAGAGTGCGGAGCAAGAGAGCTGCCGACAATTCTTTTTATTCACGGCTCGTGTACCACTGCCGAGATATGCTACGGAGAAACAGTCAAAAAGCTGAGCGGGGATCACCATTGTGTTCTCGTCCACCTTGACGGTCACGAAGCTGAAAAGCGCGGCAGCTTTATCTCACTCGACAAGGAATGTGAGAAGATCGAACGATTTGTAATGAAGCATTATGACGGCAAAATATTTGGGATCACGGGCTTGTCACTCGGCGCAACAATATGCGTTCATCTGATGACGCGGGGCAATATCCGTGCCGATAAGATACTGCTTGACGGTGTGTACTGCGTTGATGTGGGTTTTGTACAAACGTGGGTCAATATCATCGTCTGCACCATTGGGATAAAGTATCTGAAAATGGGCGGAAAGATTCCCGACAAGCTGGTGGAAAAGATATTCGGCAAAGGCAATGCGGCGGTAGTTCAGATGTTGTTTGAGGGCATGACCGCAAGGTCGGTAAAGAATGTCTGCACCGAGGTCTACAGGTACAGGCTCTCGCCCGAAATAGCAAAATGCGGCTCCGAGATACTCTGTATACGGGGCGAATATGAGCCTATCCCCGAGAGGTCGGTTGCTCTGCTGAAAGAATATATTCCGCAGATAAGGGTGCAGGTCATTCCAAACTGCGGACATTCGCAGATGCTTCATGAGCACGACGGAGAATATTGTGAACTGCTAAGTAAATATTTTAAGCATGATCGATCTCTAAAACTTCGGCGGACTGCTGAAAACTAAAGACTGGAGGAATAACAATGAGCGCAAACTACAAAAACTGGATACCCGACGGAATGGTCACAGGCTTTATCGCAGGAACAACTGTCCTTGCGGGAACAACGGCAGCTGCTGCGATATTCGGTAAAAGGCTGAGCAAGGCACAGAAGCCCGTTACGGCTGCCCTTGCCGTCGGAACTGTCGGATTTTCTGCGGCAACACTTTGGCTGAAGATCTGTCATGAAAGATATTCTTACACTGGCAAAAGGCAGCTTTCACGCCAGATAGTCGAGGGCACTGCTGAGTATGTTGATCTTCCCGAGGGCGGACTTTGCCTTGATGTGGGCTGCGGAAGCGGTGCTCTGACTATCGCCGTGGCAAAAAGAAATCCGCAGGCAAAGATGATCGGCATCGACCGATGGGGCAAGGAGTATGCGTCTTTCAATAAGGAGCTTTGCGAGAGCAACGCAAGGGAGGAGAATGTCACGAACACCGAATTCAAGCAGGGTGATGCTGTCAAGCTGGAATTTCCCGATGAGACCTTTGACGCCGTAACAAGCAATTATGTTTATCATAACATTCCGAGCAGGGAAAGGCAGGCAATTTTGCGAGAGACTCTGCGTGTGCTGAAAAAGGGCGGTACATTCGCTATCCATGATATCATGTCAAAGGGCAAGTACGGTGATATGCAGAAATTTGCAGACGAGCTGAGGGCTGAGGGTTATGAGATCGTGGTGCTTATCGACACCACGAAAGGCAAATTCATGTCACCTGCCGAAGCTGCATTGATGGGGCTTTCGGGTTCAACGCTGTTAGTCGGTAAGAAATAAAAGGAGGAGAATATGGGACTTTTCAAAAATTACGTCAGCCAGACAAGAAAGCCCGAGGGTAAGCTCGGCAAGATGATGATACGGGGTATGAACTCGGGTCACGCAAAAATGGCGGACTGGGGGTTTGCACACCTTGAAAAGATACAGCCTGCAAGGATTGCCGAGCTTGGCTGCGGCGGCGGAAGAAACGCAGGCGAGCTAATGAAAAAATACCCCGAAGCAAGGGTCACGGCGATAGACTATTCACCGCTTTCGGTGGAGCAGGCGACGGAGTACAACAGGGCTATGATAGATGCGGGAAGATGTGAGGTCTTGCAGAACGATGTTTCGGCGCTCACACTTGAAAAGGAAAGCTATGACCTTGCCACGGCATTTGAAACGATATACTTTTGGGGAGACCTGAAAAAATGCTTTTCGCAGGTGATGGGCATACTCAAAACAGGCGGTATTTTTATGATCGTCAACGAGTCGGACGGTAACGACAAGACCAGCCTGAGATTTGAGAAGATCATTGACGGAATGAAATGCTACACCGCCGAGGAGATACAGACGGCTCTGAAAGCGGCGGGATTTTCGGCTGTCAAAGCAGATCATCACCCGTCAAAGCCGTGGATAACGGTCATTGCTAAAAAATAGCGAAGAACAAAAAATGAAGCTGTACATGATAAGTGATAAAAATGAAGAAATGCTCTATCATTCAGCCAAAGGATCATCAGTCGGAATAACTTGATGAAAATATCACTGCTTTCTGACCGATAGGGCGGTGTGTATGAGGAAGTTTGAACTGTCGGAGCATGAAATTATCAAATGGCTCAACGCAGATAACAACAGAAAAGAGGTATCAGGATGAGTGAAAAATTCAAGGTCGTAACAGCCCCCGATGCACGAGGAAATCTGCTCTACGTGCTTACCAAAAACATAGTCAAAAAGCTGAAGATAAAGCAGAGTCTTGTGGGTACAAAGGAGGAAGTCCTCACAAGAGCGGCGAAAATGAACAAAAAACGCAGCTTTCAGATAATACCGAATGACAGTAACACACACTACACCGACCACCTTATCGGCGAAAAATTTCACTGTGTCGAAACTGATATACAGACCACAAGGCAGAAAGGCGCTATCCTTTTTGTGTTCGGTGGCGGAATGATACTGGGTCCTGACAAGGGCGACATCGGACTTTGCCGCAAAATAGCACAGAAAACTAAGCGTGATGTGTGGTTTCCGTATTACCCCCTCTGCCACCGGCGTGATATGCTTGAAAACGTTCAGATGATATTTGAGTGCTACGAGAAAATGCTGAGATACTACGATCCTGAAAATATCGTATTTCTTGGCTTTTCATCGGGCGGTGCGCTGATACTCGACCTTATCACCTACATAAACGAGCTAAATGACAGTGGCAAAAACATTCCTATGCCCGCACTGCTGATACCCGTATCCCCGGGCAGCGTTCCCGTGAACGACAAGGAGCGTGAGCGCATCAGAAAGCTGGACGAAAAGGACATTATGATACCCGCCTCATACATGGAGCTTGCGGGGGAGATAATGTGCTGTGGGCATGACATACCCGAAAAATACCTCGCCACCGCTCACGGAGATTTCCGAAATGCGCCCATGACCCATTTCTATTACGGCAGCCATGAAACACTTTACGCCTTTGCTCCCAGCTATGCGGCAAGCTACAAAAAGGCAGGTGCGGACTGTGTTTTCCACATCGGAAGAGGTATGCACCACTGCTATGCTCTACAATATTTAATACCGGGGTGCAAGCCTGCGTTTGATGAGGTGATGAGGCTGATAAATGACTTTAAGGGGGAAGAATGATGACATCAAAGGAATACAAAAACTTATCGATCAAGGAATTCTCCAAAGCTGCCGAGGTCTACGAAACAGACCACGCTGGAGTATACAATATGTGCAAAAAGGACTACCCCGATGTGCTGGCGGAGCTTGAAAAGGAGCCTTTCAATGACTTGCTGGACTGCGGCTGCGGTACAGCTCCCATGCTCTCGCTGCTGCACGAGAAGTACCCAAAAAAGCACTACACAGGCATCGACCTCACACCAAAGATGATAGAAATGGCTAAAGCAAAGAATATGCAGGGCGTTGAGTTTGTGGTGGGCGACTGCGAAAAACTGCCCTTTGCGGAAAATTCATTTGATGCGGTGATATGCTGCGAAAGCTTTCACCACTACCCGAACCCGCAGGATTTCTTTAACAGCGTGTACCGAGTCCTGCGCCCGAACGGTCGGCTGATACTGCGTGATATGACAATGAACAGCGCGCCCGTCCGCTGGTTCTGCAACAATATCGAAATGCCTCTCGCACATCTGATAGGCAAGGGCGATGTGCGGATATACGGGCGTAAGGACGTTGACAAGCTCTGCAAAAATGCGGGACTTCACATGGAAATGTTTGAAAGGCGAGGCTTCTGCCGTCTGCATTGTGTGGCGAGAAAGGTGTAATAAAATGACGTCCTTCTTCGATAAGTTCCGCAACATAATCACGTTTTGACAACCTGTCGTAAGTATCCGGAATATTACAGCAATAATTGTAGCCGAAATGATATTGGCGGGTGTGTTTGGTTTTGTATTCTAATATAAAGGTGAGAGATCCCGTTTTCTACGAAATTGCGACTATAAATATTATATGAAACATCTTGAAATAGTAATGATGCTAACGTAAAATTAACTTGATACTGAATCAAGAAACCGAAACAGCTGCAGTATATAAGAATGCCGCAAAAAATCAGGAGCTTGCAGAAGTCTTTCCTTGACCTCAGTATAGGTTTTGCCATAAATTGAACGGTATTTTATCTTGCAATTCTCCCCATGATCGTCTGAATAACGCCCTTCAAATATACCGTCCTTGCGGCGATATAAATTTAGTCCTCTTTTGCTCATGGTAGTTCCTTAATTTCTTCAGTAAGCCATTATATAATTTGAAGATGATCAACTTTCTGAATAAATTACAAAATAATTGATGACTTATTATGTTCAATGATGCTAAAAGCTAATTCAAATTCTAAAACTTTTGACAAAGTTCATAAAATTGCCGCAACTGTATTGACTTTTCCTTAATGACGTGATATAATGAGCGATAAATTAACAAATATTACAATAATAAACAACAACTATATGCGTAAATAAAATACGAAGTTTTACGAAAACAATTATTCTGAATAATAATACTATAAACCTTGTTCATTTCTTATTCTATATGTATCTAAACGGTTTATTTTTAACTGTTTGAGAAATCAGATAATACGAAAGGATGGTTTTATGATTTTCAAGAAAGTAGTTGCCGGTCTGGCTGCGTTATCTTTAGCAGTAATTAATTTGGGCTTATCCAATAATTACGCTGTTGCATACGCTGAGGGAGAGGCAGAGGAAACCACTGCCGGTACAGAGAAGTCCACTTCAATCGTTGGTAAGGCAGATATCGTGTTTGCCATAGATTCTACAGGATCCATGTCTTCATACATTGAATCTGTAAAAAAGAATCTTACAAATTTTGTCAACTCGCTCAATTCTAAAGGTGTCTCCTTAAATATGTCGGTCGTTGAATTTAAGGATATAGAAGAAGATGGCGTAGATTCAACAGTATATTATGACTTCGATGGCTCACATTGGACAAGTGATGTAAATAAAGTT
>NZ_CAMHRZ010000219.1 GCF_946187255.1 uncultured Ruminococcus sp. | reverse complement strand
GGTCAAGGGGCGCTAACAGCGACTGCGTCGGCTGTGGGCTTATTGGCTTGCTGTTGTGCTTTTATAATTTTTTAGGGGAATTAATTCTAAATGGGGTAAAGTCCCCCATGCCCTCGTGCTTTTGGGTGGGGTATTTTAGTTTCGCTCGGGACTTTCGGCTTCACTGCATAGTCTGTTCCGCGCTGTTCCGCTAACATCAAACCATCATCAGATACAGCAAACTCCCGTCCCGCGCCACAATTATGAATTATGCATTATGAATTATGAATTAAAAAGCCCCACGCCACAATTATGAATTATGAATTATGAATTACATAAGCGCTATGATCGCAGCGATCTCGTCCTCAGCGATCTCTTTGGCGAAATTGTTCTCACCGAACTGCACCACTTCGCCTATCCCCTTCTGGAATACGAACCTCAGCTTGCCGTCACGCACCTTTTTGTCCGTGTAGAGCTTCTTCACCAGTGCCGCCTTGTCGATATAGTCGGGGATGCGGACGGGAAGCTGTGCTCTTTCCAACAGCTTTTCCACACGCGCTCTGTCCTCGGCGGATATGAAACCGTACTTCTCGCCCAGCCTTGCCTGCGCCACTGTTCCTATTGATACAGCTTCACCGTGAGAAAGCCTGTAATCCGATACTGTCTCCACAGCACGCCCCACAGTATGCCCCAGATTGAGCACCTCACGCAGTCCGCTCTCGCGCTCGTCCTGCATCACCACGTTGTACTTCACAGCACAGTTGTGCTCCGCAATGTACTCGCAGGCTGCCGCGTCACCCTCGAATATCTTCTCCACATTCTTTTCAAGATACTCGAAAAGCTCCCTGTCACCCAGACAGCCGTGCTTTACAGTCTCCGCAAGGCCGCTGGCTATCTGCTCCTTTGGCAGAGTTTTCCAGGTGTCTATATCAAGATATACCTTCTCGGGCTGGTTGAACATACCTATAAGATTGGTAGCAAGGGGCGTATCCACCGCCGTTTTGCCGCCTACGGAAGCGTCCGCCGCCGCAAGAAGCGTAGTCGCGTAATTCACAAAAGGCACACCTCTGCCGAAAGTGCCTGCCACAAATCCCGCAAGATCGGTGACAACACCGCCGCCAACGGCAATTACAGCGCAGTCGCGGCGAAGCCCCTTTTCCAGCATCGCATCCTCCAGCACCTCTTTGTAATGGCGTGTTTTGGACTTTTCACCTGCGGGTATGACGAACAGCTCAGCAGAAAATCCCGCATTCCTTATCCTTTCAAGGATATCGCGGGCATACAGACCCTCAACGTTGCTGTCAGTTATCACAGCAAACCTTTTTTTACCCGTAAGACCGTTTCTGAGGTCATTGACCAGTTCGTCCTGCAGACCGCGTCCAATCTCGATATCGTAGGTGTCATCCACCACTTTTTTTAATACACAGCGAAAAACCAAAATTATCACTCATTTCTCCCCGCAGGGCAAACTATTACATATACACAATTATTATAGCACATATTCGTACAAAAGTAAATACGCTTATCGACAAATTCATGCATATCGTATACTGAAAATTTATCTTCGCGTGATATAGAAAAAAGCATTGACATTCTATCTACACTGTGTTATAATATTATTCACAAATATATATCGGGAGGACGATACAAAATGAAAAAATTCAGTAAGTTAGTTTCGGGCATTACAGCGCTTTCGCTGGCATGGTGTCTCTCGCTCACCGCTTCGGCTGAGTTACACACAGGAGACAAGATGTCCTACAAGGGCACCGGCTTCAGGGCAAGATATGAAGTCACTTCTTCTGAGAACGGCGTAAGCACGGTAAAGGTCACACTTATGAACACAGGCAGGCAGAAGATCGGCGGCTGGGCTGTAAAGTTTGAGAATTTCGGCGATATACAGGGCGTCAAAGCGTGCAGGATGTTCAGCTCGGACGGCGTGAACAGCATACTCATGAACAGCAGCACCAACGGCAGTGTTGCCCCCAACAAGACTGTTTCTTTCAGCTATACCGTATCCGATAAGTACGGCGACTGCGAATTCCCCGAGAGGATAAAGGTATACTCGGATATCGACAGATCAAACTCTGTGGATGACCTTAACCTGGCGGCAAAGGAATGCTACAATGCCGCTTGTGATGCCCTTGTTGACAACGAGGTCGCAGGGATGCCGATAGATGCGAGCTTCCGTGAGGGATTGTTTGCAAAATCAAATTCAAAGGACGGCATGAGGACAGGCTTCAATTACAGGTATGCAGCAGTGGGCGACAGCAAGGTGAATATCGCGGCATCGCAGTACTCCCGCGGCAGTGTATGCGTATACACAGGCAGGACGACAGTCAACGGCGAGGAGACAGTATTTGTTCAGGTCAAGGATCTTAGGACAGGCAGGATAGGACAGTATCCTCATCCCACCAACGGCACAGCAGAATGGGGCACACTCGACCTCAGTTCACCTGTGACAAAGGTCTACAGTCAGAAAGAGGTCGACAGCGCGGCAAAGAGCGCATACAATGTAGTTATGGGATATCTTTCCGAAGTTGAAGCCAACGAAGGCATGAGCGCATCGGAGTGCTATAGCAGCGGCGCATTTGCGGAGTCATCCACTGCTGCGGGACTGAAGATAGACCCGAAGGCAGTATACGATGGCTGTGACAAGCACATCAACGATGTACTGAAATATGAATACGAGGGTATGACGATAAATGTCATGATGACAGCCGCAGGCGAAGTCATTGTTGACGCGAAGGCCAATGATGGCACTATGGTCGGACAGTACCCCTTAGCGTTTCATAATACGATCTAAATGGGGGACGGAGTCCCCCATACCCCCTCTGCGCGCCAAAACCCTCACGCCAGAGTAGTCTTGACCTGCGTTCGCTCTCCGTCGCTACGCTCCTACGGCTCACTACGGTCAAGGGGCGTTCGGGCTTTTGGCTTGCTGTGCGGGAACAAGGGAACGCGGCAACAAAGCAGCGCACAAAGCAAACTAAGCCGTGAACCGAGCTTTGGGTCAAGCCTTTCGCGAAAGGCTTGCGGAGAGCTCGAGAGGCAGAGCCTCTCGGTCAAGGCACCAAAGCGACGCGACAATAATGCCAGTAATAGCACAGCAAACTACCGCTAAAATAAAGCGCGGCAATCACAAAACTATGAGCGTGAACAAATCAACCGTCCACGCTCTTTCTTTCGGCGTAAATACATTGCCGCGCGTCCCCCAGCGAGGACAGCGAAGCGTTTCCGAGCGGTCGTTCAGCAGTCCTTACCGATAAAATCAAGAGTATCCGTGATAGGGTTCAGCGCACAAAGTGTATTCTCCCAAATAAGACGCACACAGCGATGTCATTCAGCCTTTTTCGTATTCCCGCAACGGACAGCGGGGTTGTCGCCCCTCATTCTTCGGGTCGAGAGATCATCGAGCTTGCGCCGCTGATCTCGGCGCGGGCGGTTCGTTCACGCAATTAGTTTGTGAGGGCGCAACAAGGGCGGCACGCACTTTGTTTGTGCGAACCGCCCGCTTATTAGTTGTTCTCTTATAGTTCGTGATGCATTTTGGCTTTGCACTTCGGTGATTGAGGGCGCCGCCAACAATCAGCTTTGCTGATTGTGCAAACCTCCCGCAAGCCTTTCGCGAAAAGCTTGACCCAAAGCTCTTGTCGTTACCTACTTTGATTTTCGCCTTTGTTTGCTTCTCGGTAGCTAACTGCTCCAATGGGTCAAGAACTGCACACTTCCGTCCCCTGACAACAATTATGAATTATGAATTATGAATTATGAATTGAAACTACCTTATATTCCCCGCCTTGCCCACCGAAACACAGCCGTCCAGTATCGCACGCAGATCGGTGCCCTCGGCGGCTCGCCAGCAGCGGATGCCCTCAACGGTGTAGGTCGTTCTGTCCTCGCTGACCTTAGTCTCGTTATAGTGGTCACAGTAAAAATCATCCGTGGATACCAGCCTGTCGCGCTGTATGCCACCGCATTCCGAAAGCCTGCACGACGGGAAATTCACGTTCCATATCTCCCACAGACCCAAAGGCTTCTCCATAAGCTCGGCTATCAGCTCTCTGAGATACCTGTCCGTTACCTCGTGTATATCATCAGCGCCCTCCGAAAAGGCTATCGCGTGTATCTTCTGGAATGCCGCCTCAAAAGCCGCCCCCGCTGTGGCGGAATACTGTATATCCGATGCCATGTTGTAGCCGTGATTTATCCCCGAAAATACATGGTCGGGCTTGCCGGGAACTATATTAAGCACACCTATCCGCACACAGTCCGCAGGAGTGCCGCTGCAGGCATAAGCGTGTACGCCCTCCACAGGGAAATCAACTTTCCACGCATCGAAACTGCCCCTCAGCGATATGCTGTGGGATGCCGCACTGCGCTGACCGTCGGGTGCCACCACCCACACCTCACCGAACTCCTTTGCAGCCCGCGCGAGCCTTATTATACCATCGGCAAATACGCCGTCGTCGTTTGTTATAAGTATCTTTTTCATATAGGGATCTTCTCTTCTTTCCGTAACGTTATCTGTAGCTGCCGTGTTTCTCCTTGTACTGCTTTTTGTCCTCATACATATTCTCATCGGCAGTCTTCATGGTCTCTCGCGTGGTCTTGCATACGGTGGAATCAGCCATGCCCACTGAGCCCGAATATCTGTCGGTGGGTCCGAGGGTCTCATCTTCGGTATACGCCGCCTCTAATATGGGCGGACCTTGATGCAAATGGTTCAAGAACGGCGTATTTCCTCCCCACAAGATCTGTATCATCCTGCAAACGCTCCGGACTGTAGTTTTCCTCGGTTTACTGACCTATTACGTCAGCCATTCTGCGGCATTCATTTTTCATCCTTTCTTCCACACGGAAAAAGGCTGTCACGATCGCGATAAACAATGGCAGACGCTTTGATATACATTTTTCTGCCGCTTACATCAATGTCTGCTCGTTGATTATCAGATGGAATTCAAGGGCGAGAAAGCCTGCTGCTTTGCGGCACAGCAGCATACGTTCCATGAATATCTCAAAATACTCCCCTATCTCGCCGTATCTCGTATCGATATCCAGTTTCAGCTTGATGGCTGTATGATCCTTGTTGATCTTCAGCACCGAGGACTTTACGGAATAGTTCACCCTGTCATGGATATCGTAATTCCTCTGGTCTTCATCCTGCACTCTGCTTCTTCTAACATCGGATTTATCCGCAAGTATCAGCGCCGCCGCGATATTGCTGACCGGCAGACCGCTGCCCTCATCGTGGTTGCCTATCGCGCGTATTATAGCGGCAATATCCTCAGCGGGTATGCCCATTTTATCCAGCAGGTAAAACGTCATCATAGCCCCCGACTGACTGTGATCCTCACGGTTTATCACATTGCCGAGATCGTGCATCCAGGCTGCCGTCAGTGCAAGATCGATGGTGTGATCGTCCGCACCCAGTGTTTCAAGTATATATCCCACACGGTCTGCAACGATACCGATATGCGCAAAGCTGTGTTCGGTATACCCCATAGCCTGCATCGATTCGTTCTGCGCCTTTATGTACACGCTGATATCGTGATCATGCTTTATCCTGTCGAACAGCGGAAATCTCTCGGGGATCTCCTGAATATTATCCATCCACACGGTCAAGATCATCTCCTTATATCTGATTTGTCGTTTACTGCAAACTACCGATATTATACTACATTTTAATTACCTTTGTCAATCGGCTTTTTTGTATATGCGGATAATATCGTACTGCGGGATGTGTTGACAAATCCGAGATCGGTGCTATAATTGAGTTTAAAGATGAGACCAATAAACAGGCGTTATAAAGAAGGAGTGAATAAAATGATCGTATGTCCGCTGATCGATGATGAAATTGATCCTATCGACTGCATTGAAAACACTGATATAATCGATGGTTTTATTTCAGACGTTTCGCATAT
>NZ_CAMHRZ010000218.1 GCF_946187255.1 uncultured Ruminococcus sp. | reverse complement strand
AAACAAATTAATCTTAAATAATTATACAGCTTTTCCATAATTTTGTCAAGCAGAAAAATACATATCATTTATGTGTCATTTAATATATTAGGAAAGGTCGGATGACAGGTCGGGAAAGTTAATATAATGTGCTTGATATTGCTTCCGATCTGCGGGCAATATTATAAGGCGTATCGATACTTTTGAGACTATGCGCCGGCAGTCCTGCGAGCACTCTTTTTATCACCATTATTCATACCTCCGTAAAAATATATGCTTTTGAACAGTCAGCCAAAACAATTTTAGACAATTAATCAGTCTTTGTCAAGGCGGTTTTCCCGCATATTTTAAAATGTGACCTCAACCCCTTGAAAAAAATACGAAAATGTTGTATAATATAATGATGTAAATATATAATGAAAGGCAGGTACTGTCGATGAATATCAAAGAGGTAAGCAAAAAGATCAACGTATCTCTGAATACAAAGCCCGAAAAAACAATAATGGCGGTCTCGCTGTCTGCGGCTATGGCTATACTCACCATCTCAAACAGGAAGAAAAAGGGCAAGCCGAATTTTATCCAACGCATGGGAAGATTTTACAATTCCATCGACAAACTGCTGCTTGCCACCGTTGCTTCGGAGGTCGCCGCAGAGGAAAAGCGCAGGGCTGCGATAGCTGAATTCCCCCACAAAAAAATGCGTGACCTAAAGATAGAGGACGCTGTGCCGATAGACCTTTCCGACTGTGTCGAGAAGGCGGGGAATACAGATAATGACTGAATACCTGACCAATTACAGGAAGTATATACTCGCCTGCCTTGATGACAAGGACTGCGACTTTACACAGCTGCTTGACTATCACACCGAAAAACTGCATCAGTTCCAGCATGAAAGGCTGATACACCTGATAGTGACGGTGCTTTTCGCGGTATGCACAGTGGTGACGATACTTGCCGCCGCAGTGTTTGAAGCAGTGATGCTGCTGCCGCTGGCGGTTCTTCTGCTGGTGCTGCTGGTGCCCTACATCAAGCACTATTTCTTCCTTGAAAACACGGTGCAGCTGCTATATAAGGACTACGATGCCATATACAAAAAGGTACACGGTTTTTCGCAGGAGGATATGAAATGACTTACAACAAGGAACACTGGAAAGGCAGCGTGATAACCTCTCCCCTGCCGCCCACACTTGTAAGCTGTGCTTATGAGGACAAGATAAACGTCCTGACTGTGGCATGGACGGGGATACTTTGTACACGCCCGCCTGTGACTTATATATCCGTAAGGCCCGAAAGATATTCCTATGAACTTATAAAAAAAAGCGGTGAGTTCGTGATCAATCTTCCCACAAAGGAGATAGTGCGGGCGGTGGACAAGTGCGGCGTAAAGACAGGCGCTAAAATGGATAAATTCGCGGAATTCGGTCTGCACACGGAGGAATGTGTGAATGTTTCCTGCCCGATGGTCGCTGAGTGCCCTGTCAGCATAGAATGTAAGGTGAGAGAGATAGTCCCGCTGGGAAGTCACGATATGTTCATTGCGGATATAGTTGGCATAAACGCCGCGCGGGAACTGCTGGACGAAAGCGGAAAGCTGTGTCTTGAAAAGGCAGGGCTGATAGCCTACGCACACGGCGGTTATTTTGAACTGGGAAAACAGCTGGGCAGCTTCGGCTACTCGGTAAAGAAGAACAAGAAGCGCACTGCCAAAAAGCGGCGGTAATATCTTCGGGGAGGTCGGAAATGATGACAGAACAACTGCTGAAAGAGCTGGAAAGCCTGTTAGGTACTGACGACTTTGAATATGATTCGGAAGAGATCATGGAAAAGCTGGAGGATGAGGGCGCAGGCATGGATGCCGTTGAAGCGCTGCTGGCAATGATGGAGCGTCATCCTGCGGATGATTTTGGGATGCCGGGCGCGGTTGTGCATTTTATAGAGAGGTCTTATCCCGACTATGTTCCCATGCTGGCAGCTTCGGTAGAAAGAGCACCCGCTTTACAGACTGTGTGGATGCTCAACCGCATAATCAACGGCAGTGATGAAAAGGAAAAGTATCTGGCTATACTGAAAAATGTTTCGGAGAATGCTTCGGCAGAAGCGGCGGTAAGGAAGCTTGCTGCGGACTTTCTTGAATTTCAGGCGGGCAGATGATAATATAAATTATAATAAATGCAATACGAAAGAGGAAAATAAGAAATGAGAAAAAAACTTATGAATGCGGCTGCATCGCTGATAGTATGCAGCAGACCTAAGGTCGGTACAGCTTATGCATGGAGCGCTGATGTACACAGATATATCGCAGAAAAGGCGCTGGAACTTCTGGAAAAGGAGAAGAAAGTGCGTCCCGCTGCGTTTTTCAAGAATTATCACGAGGAGATAAAGGAGGGCGCTTTGCAGCCCGATAAAGCAGGTGACATTGACAAGGGCTCGGGTCTGCATTACTATTCCTGCGTGAACGCAAAGGGCAAGGAGCTGGATGAGAACAACGGCTTCTACCGCAACAGACTGGGAGATTTCATGCCCAGCGCCAGAACTCTTTTCAGAGCAAATTATACTGCGGCAGTGTCTCTCTACAAAAGCGGCAAGCCTAAGGAAGCCATGATATGTCTGGGCAGAGCGATACACTTTGTATCGGATATGGGCTGTACACCTCATGTATCCAATATGGCGAGCGGCGTGAAGGCAAGCAGTGTACACAATGCCTTTGAAAAGCAGATAAACAACAGCTATTCGACTTTCAGTGCGGACAGCTTTGACAAGAGACTGATAAAGTACTACGAAAAAGCCGATCCCGGCGAAGCCTTCAACAAGCTGATAAAGTATGCGGGCAAGTATGTGGAGACCATACTCCACCTTGACCCCAGAGCATTTGATGATACCGCAAAGAACACTATCCCCGTTACCGAACAGCACGTTATGGCGGTGCTGATGAAGTTCTACACCGACTGCACAACGGACAAGGGCAATTTCCTTTGCAATGACAAGATGTACTGCTTCAAGAACGAAGCAACGGGACTTTATATGACTGTAACTCCCAAGGGCATCACAGTAGATGAGCTCAACAAGGATAAGGAGCAGAAGATGCTGGTGAAGCTGAGCGAGCTGGGCACCTTTGGCTTGAAGGTAGGCGACGGCGGATATGTCAACAAGGCTTGCAAAGGCTATGACTACCTGAAGATAGACGGCAAGGCTGCACAGTTCAGAGTGGAAGCGCTGGGCAACCGCAGATTTGTGATAACCACCGAAGAGAGCGATTATCAGAAGGTGCTGACCGCAAAGGGCGGAAAGCTGACCTCTGCGGCATACGAGCCCGAAAATCATTCAATGATCTGGATAATCAACTGATAAACAAGACCGCGACAGTGAAGTGCTGTCGCGGTTTTATTGCTTTTATGGTACTAGCTTTCCGAAAGCCATTGTGCCAGTGACTTCACCGCTTCAACAGCGGCTTTGTCCTCTGCGGCGGGGATATTGTTGGTGTTATGGCTAAGGACAGTGGGAAAATAACTCTTGCAGCCCATGTGCATCAATATACATCGGGAAGTCTCGTCTGCGCGTTCGCCGCTGCCGTCACCGCCGCCCACAAGTATCACTGCGCCTTTTTTGGGCTTGAAGACTATCTTCTCACCTCTGAAAAATCGGGCACTGTAATAGACCTGCAAACGGCTGAAAACTTCCAGCAGCCTGCCTGTTATCTCGGAATAATATATCGGAGATGCGATCACGATGTTATCGGCATCAGGCAAAAGCCTGTATATCTGACTCATATCGTCATCCACCACGCACCCGTCATGAATGCGGCAGGCACGACAGTCGTTGCAGGGGGCGATATCGGCATAATATGCGTCTATCTGCGTTACTTCGCTGTCCAGCCCGTCTTTCAGTATATTAAGAAGAGAGACAGTATCGCCGTTCCTGCGGGGCGAACCATTCAAGATAAGGGTTTTCATGGCATTGTTCCTTCCTTTCATCATCACGAGGATTTCCTGACGCATACAGTAATGCTACATTGTAGATGATGCTATCAATGCTTACTCGTATACTGCCTTTATCTCGCAGTCACCCTCAAAAGTGACTGTTGTTACCTCAGAATTCGGGTCGGACAGCTTGCAGCCTGTGGCTTCCCACTTAACGAACTTGCCCGCAGCGGGTGCGGCAGTAAGTGTTACGGGATAGGCTGTGTAGTATTCACCTGTAAAATCCTTACCGTTCAGATCAAGTGCGGTAGTATTCATTATCACTCCGCCCTTTGAAGCATCATTCGTCTTTACGCTGACGTTCGCCTTTGAACCCGGCTTGAAAACATCGGTGATATGGGTCATGAACACCTTGTTCCTGCCGTCAAGGAACAGTTTCAGCCCTTCGGCATTCCAGTCAAAGCCGTCCCTTGCATACATGGGTCCGAACCTTGCAAAGGTATCCTTGACCAGCGGCTTGTAGACCTCCACCATATCCGTAAATGCGGCATCCACCTTGCTTTTCTCAAAGCTGATATTCCTCATATCACAAAGGGAGAGTATGAACATCTGCTTGAAATCCTCATTTTCAAGCAGACTGCGGAATAACTCAGCGGGGGGCTGTTCAAGATCCTTGAAAGTCTTGGTGCCGTTAATCGCCCTTTTGATGAAATTGTCATCGTAATTATTCCCGCCTTGATAAATACCCGAAGAATAATCCGTATCATACGCCATCATGCGCCACTTTCCGTCCGAGACTTCGGTAGCATTATCGGCATCGCGCACGCGCCACATACGCCAGTTATTTCCCTGGATGATGCTGTCCTCATTGCCGATATATATGTTGAAAGCCATATAATCCGAGAATATCTGCATATCCAGCATCTCGCAGGCTTTGGCATAATTGCCTGCATCGGACATATCGTTCCCCGTGATGAACTCATACATATCGCTGTACAGCTTCATGTCGTCATCGTTGCCTTCCTCCACCTCGCCGACCTTTATCATGACCACATTATTGCTGTCAACGCCATAGTTGTTTTCGAGATAATTATCGCTGTAATCCTCTGCAAGGGTATACATACCCCAATATTCACCGTCCAGGAATACCACCACTGGGCGTGACTGTATCGTTTCAAAGGTCTTGTCCGATACCAGAGACTGGAAAAGAGGGTCCCTGATCTTGACGTAATTACAGTCATTGCCGCCGTTTCTCAGCACAAACGACTTGTACTTTTCCACGTTCCCCTGTCCGTCCGAACGGAGATTATCAGGGATAAGCTCACATTTTACGCTCTTTTCGCCGTAGTCCTTGCGGGCGGTAAGGCGCAGGCTTTTCTGATACTCGTTTCTCGAAGCCGCACCCATTATACGCACACCCATCTCCTGTGCCAGAAGTGTGCTGCCGTCATCCGACAGTTCCTCCACATACACCGGACGTTCCCATTCCTTGCCGCGCTGGGTGTAGTTTGCTTCCTGCTTCCACACATCGACATAAGCATTCTTCTTGTCCTCGGCAAGCCAGTCATCGTGAACTTTTCCCAGCACATATATGCCCTTCTCATAGTCAAAAAAGTCATCGGGGGATGCCATCAGCGAAATAACGGGGACATCACCGAATTTCTTCGCCCTGTCTATACCTATGAAATACGAATGTGAGGAGACCTCGCCGTGAGTTCCGTCATCGGAGAAAGCCGCCGCGCGGATAACATTGCATTTTAGCACCGACATGGGCGGGACATAATCGCTGTTGGCGGAGATATCTTTATGCTCGGCAAGAGCCGCAAAATCCGTCTTGCGGTCGGTGAGTGTCACTGCGCCTGTATACTCGGGGGATCCGGCGGTAGGTACACTGCCGTCGGTGGTATACCTTATCACTACGCCCTCGCCCGAAGTAAGTTCCAGCTGCTGTTCGCTGTCATAGAAGCCGCTTTCAGCAGAGAAAGAAGGTGTTCTTACTGCGTTTG
>NZ_CAMHRZ010000217.1 GCF_946187255.1 uncultured Ruminococcus sp. | reverse complement strand
TTAGGGCAACACCGCACAGAGATTGTGGTGCAGATGCAAGCATATGTACCACAAAGCCGTCAGGCGGTCTTTGTGCGGTGTTGCCTTAGATTTATTTGAGTTTTTCAGGCTTTTCTGCATATATTCTTTCGATATTTCCGCACTCAACACAAGTATCACAAAGAACTATTGAATATCGTGGCTTTATCTTCTTGTCATCTTCTGTTGGTGCGACACCCAGCAGATACGCACCTGTTCTTAAACGAGTTTCAATCAATTTGCCACCACATATCTTACATTGTTTTTCCATTCTTAAATTTCTCCTGTATTTATGTAATATTATATCACACTATCTGCCCGTTTGCAAGCCTTACCGTCCTTGTACCGTATGCCGCACATTCCTCGCTGTGAGTTACCTGTAAAATGGTGATATTTTTCTCCTTGTTTATTCTTGCAAAAAGCTTCATGATCTCCTCGCCCGACACCGAATCGAGGTTGCCCGTTGCTTCGTCTGCAAGTATAAGCTGCGGCGATGCGATGACCGCCCTTGCGACCGCTGTTCTCTGCTGCTGACCGCCCGAAAGTTCGTTGGGCATAGACTCTCGCTTGTCGGAAAGACCCGTTATCTCCAGTATCTCGTCAAGGTCTTTTTTCAGTTCTGCTCTGCTGCGACCTTTTGTCAGTTCGGGCAGCAGGATATTGTCCTCAACGCTTAAATTCTGCACAAGATTGTAAAACTGGAATATGAAGCCTATCGTTTCAAGGCGTAACTTTGAAAGCTCACGCTCCTTCATTTTGGTGATATCCTTGCCGCATACCTTTATCGTGCCGTCAAAATCCCTGTCAAGTCCGCCGATCAGATACAGCAGTGTGGATTTTCCGCTGCCCGATGCTCCCATAAGAGATACAAATTCGCCATGTCTAACATCAAGCGATATATTGTTAAGCACTTTCGCAGCAGCTTCGCCCTTTCCGAAAGTCTTGCTTACATTTGTTACTTCTATCAGATTCATATTGTTCCTTCCTCCGTTATTCATATTTAAGCTGTGCCGCTATGTTCATTTTTCTGAGTGCCTTTATGGGGAAAAGTGCCGAAAGTGTGAACACTGCCCACATCAGCAGACCAAGAACGATGCTGTTTGTGATGCTCATGTGTATCGGTATAGATACCATAAGTCCGTCAAGTATATTTAAAAATACCTTGTACATAAAGATCGACAGCGGAACTGCCATAACAAGCGCCGCACCAGATGCTATAGCGCTCTCCGCAAAGAACATCTCTGACAGCTTTCCTCTTGTCAATGAAGTAGACATCAGCACCGCACATTCACGCTTTCTGCCCTCGAAACCGATCAGGCAGTTGCTTACCACGCCGATGAATGTAATACCGAGTGCAAGCACTATCACCCCGTCAATGATCGCCATTAAGCCTGCGCTGTCCTGACTTGCGGCTTCATGGTATTCATCATATGTCTGCACCTCCGACACCATATCGGCGGAGTGATCCTCAATGACTGAACGTACCCTTTCAGGGTCACTGCATTTGATATAGATACCGGATGGGATATCCTTGTAGATATCCTTGAACAGCTTTTCGGATATCACGACAGTCGTTCCGCTGGAATTTTCATGATCGGTAAGCGATGTACCTCTGACACGAAGCTGCTTTACATAAGGCATAAAGCCATCGGCTCTGAATGTGATCTCGGCTGTATCACCTTCGCTCAGATCGTATTTCCGTGCCACTGCCTTGCTGATGACGATCTCATCGTATGCAAGGTCGTCGGGGATATCAGATACTCCCCTGAAAAGTTCATAACCGCCGTCCTTCCAGCCGTATATAGGAACTCCGTTTGCTGTCTGCTCTCCGTTTATCTCTATCACACTATTCTGATAATAACCGTATTCTGTTTCGCCTACCCCATCTATATCCTCTATATAAGAAAAACGTGTTCTTTCGGTAGATCCGTCTGTACTCACGTTCAGGTCGGCGGTGCTGTTTTCGTGCATATAAAATCCGCTCATTGATGACGCAAAGCTGTACACCACGATACACACCGCTGCTGCCGTAAAGCACAGCACCGCGCTGCCCACCGTGCTTTTCTTTTCCCTTGCTTCCACTGCCGCAAGCCTTGCTATGGGTTTATTCTGCCTGTCAAATATCTTCACAAGAAGTCCTGCAATAAAGCGTAGTACATAAGGAAAAAGAAGTGCTGCACCGACCGCTGTGCTGACAAAGCAGATCAGACCTGCAAAAAAGTTCTCCGAGAAGAAAGCTGTTACAAAGGTAATGACTGCAAGAAGAATGCCTGAAACTGTCGAAACCCTGCCGTGTCTGTACTGCGTGTCCTTGTTTGAGAAAATAATATCTCTGATAGATGTCTTTACCGCCGAAAGGATCTCCTTGACCGGGCAAAGGCATTCGAGTGCCACGCAGAATATTATCACTCCTGCGACCGCACCGATGCTCATTTTTCCGGCATTTTCGGAAGAACCGAACTGAAAACTGTATATCATTGGGCGCAGTACGGAATATATACATATGCCTATTGCCGAGCCTATCAGTCCGTAGGCTATATTCTCTCCCAGCAGCACCGTGTATGTCAGTCTGCTCGATATACCAAGACTTCTGAAAGTGCCGATCACGGGCATTTTCTCAGTGATTATCCTCTGAGATGCCGATACCGTTACAAATATCACAAGAAGCAAACATACCGCAAACAGTATAGTAAATATCCTTGTGATGTTCCCGATCATTTCCTGTGTCTGCTCGTTTTCAAACACCGCCTGCACGTTTGCCGAGGGCAAATTGCTCTCAAGCGTTTGAACTGCGCTGTTTATTTCTTCATCATCTGCAATATCTATGTAGGCAAGCCTTGTGCCGGTATCAGAACCGCCGTAAAGACTTTTCATGGACTCATTGCTTATCACGATCGTATCGCCCGAACTGAAAAGCCCGACGTTATCGCCGTACAGACCGCTGACAGTAAAGTCAACAGGCTGTTTAGCGTTGCTGTAAAGGGTTATCGTATCGCCTACGGAATAGCCAAACTCATCGGCAAAGTCCTTGCTGACCGCCGCCTGCATATCACCTATCTCCGCATCATTCGGCAATACGCCCATTTCCTTTGCTTTGGGAATATCCACACCGCTGATACTGCACGCTTTCTGGGTGAGCATATCATAAGTGCCGACGATATGCTTTGTAAAGACCGTAGAGCCAGTGGATAATTCCAGAACTGTGCTTTCGGGGATACCCTTTGCAAAATCGTCGTCGAGATCGTATGAGGCGGTAACAATGATGTCTGCCTTGCCGAACGCCTTAGCGTTATTTGCCTTGACCGCCTGCTCCAAAGAACCCGACATATCAAAGCAGAGCATCGCCGCAAGACTGCATATGCTGACACAGAAAAGCAGCAGAAAAGTACGCATCTTGTGCGCCCACATACTTTTAAGCGTGTGCTTGATTATAAGACCCATTTTTACCACTTGCTTACCCTTTCCTCAGGAGCGCAGTACATACCGTCCCCCTCCTTTATATTGTATATCTCGTAAAACATTTCGCAGTTTGAAAGCACTGCGTTGATCCTGACCTTTCCGGGACTATGCTCATCGCTCTCCAAGGCATCTATCGCATAGCTGTCTACCCGTGTCTCGGCGTATGTGACTGCGTAATTCTCAAAGTATTTTTTCAGTTCCACCTTATCATCTTTGAGGATATTCACAATACATTCCATTGAACCTAAATCGGCATAGTTCTCGCCGCTTGTTTTTTTGCCGTCAACGTGATAGATATCAAGCACGGTATAATCAGAGAAATAACCCTGCATTTTTTCTGCTCTTTCCACAAATGCATTTCTGTCGGTATCAGAGAGCCAATCGGGAGCATATTCGCCGTTTTCGTTGTAGTCCATACACATTGTATCAAAGCCGTGACCCATTTCGTGACCTATGATCGCACCCAGTCCGCCGAGGTTCGTTCCGATATCGGCTTTGGGGTCGAAAAAAGGAGCGTGCATGATCGCCGCAGTTATGGTAACTGTATTGTTTGGATTGTAGTTTGCGTTCACTTCATAGGTTGCCATTATGGGACGTGTCATATCGAACTTCGCACCGATATTCCCAATGTTGTCATCATAGGAGCGCTCCCTTATGGCATGGAGCGTCTGCGGATAGCTTTCTTTTATCAGTTCCGCACGGGTCGGGTCGGTTTTGGATACTGCCGCATCGGGCAGGATAAATCTCATATTATCGAGTTTTTTGAGTAACGCCTTGCGTCCGTCATCTGTCAACCAGTCTGCACCGCTGATAAGTTCACGGTAGCTTTGTCTTAGCTGTTCGCACATTTCACGAACAGCGGCGTCCGCTTCGGCAGTGTAGTATTTTTCGGCATACAGTGCGCTCAGGTCATTTACAAAAAACAAATTTGATGCGATCGTATTGACACACACGGAATACTCCTTTTCCTCTCCGCTGCCGTATTCCGAAAGGCTGTCCGCTTCGGTGCTTAAAAACTCCATATTTGCCGTCACAAGTTCGGAAATAAGTATCGTTTTCCAGCTTTCAAGATTTTCCTCTGTCATCATCTCATTCATCTTTTCAAGCTGACCTCTGTCCTTTACATACCAGCCGCCATAGGTGTTTTCATCAAGCCCGAAGAACAGCTTTACCACGCTTGTATCAAGATTAGAGAAAATGCCGTTCATATCCTCCTCGCTGACAAATTCAAAAGCCGCAAATGGGTTTGCCGCTTTTCCTGACGAAAAATCGGTACTGCTGGCAATTTCCAGTGCAAGATATACCGCCTGCTTTGCTTTGCTGTCGGCGGTGTCCTTATCATAGCTTATCGCCATCAGCATATCTCTCATGTAGTTATTCATGCTGATACACGCTTCATCGCTGTCGGATATGTCCTCATAAGAATTTCCGCACATTCCTTTGCTCTGGTCTATCAGCAAGGCGAATTCGCCCGACTTGAAATAATTTTGTCTTACCGTTGGCACAAAGGGCGTATTCGCTCCGTATGAACGGTACAGCTTTTTCCAAAGTTCCATTAGTTCACCGATACTTCCGACACTGTTTATCTTATCGCACAAACTGCGTATCTCCGAATACACCGCCTTATTATCATCAAAAGCCATTGCCTGATCGTAGACATTTTTTATCAGATATTCTGCGCTGCCCGGCTCATATTCTTCCTCCGATGTAACGATCTCGCTGATAAGTCCGAGTACTTCCTGTACAGTCTGTGCATCCACTTCCTCAAAAGTACCCCAGGTCATTTCGCCGTATGCAGGCAGAGTGCCGAGCAGATGTTCTGCGTTGATATATCCGTAAAAGTCGTCCTGCGCTCTGATCGCCGATACGTCAAGAACTTGATGAGCTGCAGCCGGTTCAGCAGATGTTTCCTTTGCGCTGTTTGGTGTACAGCCGCAGAGCATTCCGCTCATAACAGCAAGTGCGGAAATAAAAGATATTATCATTTTAGTTTTCTTCATTTTCAAAACACCCTCTTGTATTCTTTTTCCTTTGATATATGTATGATACTACCGCACTCTTAACGGAACAATTGCCAAACATTAACTGAACATTAAATTATTGAGTTGCATATAAAAAAGGTCTTATCCCTGAATTATCAGAAACAAGACCACTTTATATATTTCGTTATATCTGAACTTCTATCATTAAAGCCACGCTGTCCTTGAAGACGACCTTGTAAGCAGTGCTCATCTCAGCGGCGGCGGTATTGCTTACGCAGTCGAGGATTTTGTGGAATACATCAATCTGCTCCTCGCTAAGTGAATCTTCAAAGGGGATACAGAGCTTGTTAAACTCGTCAGAAAACTCAGCGGAGTGGATTTCACCCTGTCTGTAATTGTACATCGAATCAATCATTTGTATCTGTCCTTTCGGTTTTATTGCTGTAAAACCAACCGTCCAA
>NZ_CAMHRZ010000216.1 GCF_946187255.1 uncultured Ruminococcus sp. | reverse complement strand
ACTGCGCCCTCGCCCTTTACGAAGGAGATTACGGGAGGAACGTAAGTCAGCTTGGTGAGTTCAACGCTCTTGATCTTGGTGTAGGTCTTGCCCTCGAACTCTACTGTTGCGGTGTAGTATGCTCTGCCGTCCTCGAAGTAAGTTGCGGGTACAACGTCGGAAGTTACAACTGCGGTTACTCTCTCCTGCTCGCCGCCGCCTGTGCAGGTGAATACAGCTTCTGCGGAGGTGTTATCCTCGGACCATACAAATTCGGGTTCGCCGAAAGCGTGTTCCTTCTTAGCAACGATGGTGTCTTCGGGATTGATCTCGTTTTCGCCCTTAGCGTCGGAGAAATACTGTCCTGTTGCTGCATCGTACCAGTATTCGGTGTTGCCCTCTGCCTCGCAGGTGGAGTCAACTGCCTTAACGTGTGTCAGCGCCAGCTTGGCAACTTCAACGGTCTTGGTGTATCTGAATGTCTGGGTGCCCATGGATGCGAATGCGAAGAACTCTGTCTGTCCTGTGGTGGTGTAGGTAGGTTCTACGAGCACGGTAGCAGTAACGGTCGCTGTCAGAGTTACGGGATCGTTGCAGTCCCTGCAGGTAACGTCAACTGTTGCGGACGTGAAGTCATCGCTCCAGTGCCATACAGGATTTGCATACCTGTGACCCTTAGCCTTGACAACTGTCTGATCCTTTGTGATCTCGTTTGCGCCCTCTGCATCGGTGAAGTACTTGTCAGCATCGGGATCATACCAGTATTCTGTCGAACCATCGGTCGTGCATCCGGCGGGAACTGCTTCGTAATGAACCAGTGTCAGCTGGGGGATAACGGTATCTTCGATATCCACCTTGCCGTCATTGTTGCGGTCGGTGAGCAGCTTGCCCTTGTCATCAGTGTAAAGGTCGCCGTCATCGCCTGTGTAGTATTTGATATTTCCTGCCTGTGTGTAGGTGGGGTCATTTGCGCGAACTTCGGTGAAGTTAACTATCTTCCTTGTGTAGAACAGGTGATCGCCATCCTCGATGCGTTTTTCAATATCAGAAAGCTTCATCTTGCCCGAACCGCTCATCAAGTATTCACCATTTTTATAAACAGCAAGACAAGTATTACCGTCTTCATCGAAATCATAGAGCAGATACGAATAGCCATCTGTGGGTGCATCGAACCATTTTGCGGCATCCGCAATTGAAACGGGGCTGAACTTGGGCAGCATATCCGCAGTAAGGAGAGCATCGGGGTCGCCCTCGATGGGTTCGGTGACCTCGTTCATGGCGTAGGTGAGCTCATACTTGGGGATTTCAGCGATAGGATAAACCACGCGGATATCGTTACCGATAAAAATATCGATATTTTCGGCAGTTATCTCACTTTTAATACTTGCTACAAAACCGCCGTACATATATAACATGCAGGATAATTTGCCTTCATCAGAGTCATAGTCGTAAATGAATAAGGTGGAATGTGTATTGCTGAAATCATACCACGACATTGCCTGCTCTTTTGTGATGCTCACAAAGCCGGGAAATGCTTCGGGGGTAAGATTGCCGTCAGCATTGGGAGTGAAAAGGACATCCTTGACGTACTTATCGGGTTCAGCATCTTCTTCGTAGTAAACTTCCGCACAGTCGATCTGTATATTCGGACTGTTTTCTAAGTCATCGGTCACGCTGTAGCCGAAGGTGATGCTTTCTGCGCCGTCGCCGTCAACGTAGGCATAGATCTTATCCTCATCGTGAACTATCCTGTCTGCGCCGCTTACTGTGACAGTCCCTTTATGGTTGTCAGAACTGCCCACAGTCAGCACGATCATGGAGATGCGTCTGCCGTTCTTCGCGTTGAAAGTAAGGTCGCAGTTTACAGACTGAGTATCGGAGATATTCAGGCTGCCTATTACCCAGCCGTCATAATCACAGGGATAACCCGTTGCATCAACGTCCTTGCCTTTGAGGGTCTTGGTAGTGCCCAAAGTATCATCATTGGCTTCTATCTCGTAGAACACCAGACCTTCATGTTCCTTAGGAGAATTGATCCTGAAATACTTGCAGGTCTCGCCGTCATAGTCGCCCTTGCCGGTGATGACACATTCATATATTCCGGGATCGGAGGGAACGCCGTTGAAGGGTTCGCCGTCTATCCTGTCGTAGGAAATGTCATAGTCCGTTTCGGGAGACATTGTCTTGCCGTCCAGCACTACGGAGATGACTTCGGAGGAATTCTCCGCCAGAGTTATGTTCGCAGTTTCGATGCTTGTCTTTACCAGTTCGGGCAGATATGTCTGAACGCTCTCCCATATAATACAATCTTCCCAAAGATACTCTTCGTTGATGTAAGTGATCTTGAATGCATTCTTACCTTCTGCAAAACTATTTCCGGTAATAACGTAGTCATCTAAGAGTTCAAAATCACAAAGCTTTACATCGTTGAACTTCTGTATCGGGGGACCGCCCTGATATTGTGTTATAGTCACGCCTGCGCCGACATAATCACCGACTTTGAGCTGACCGAGGGGGATAGTGCCCTTCGAGTATACTGTGCCGATGGTGAACATGACTTCCTTAGTGCCTGTAAAGTCGCCCTTGCCCTTGAAAACAGCGTAGTATGTGCCGACTGATGTGGGCTTGTCGATGTGGTTGAAGTTTTCATCCTTATAGGCGATGGTGTAATCAACGCCTGCCTGCAGATAGCTCTCAAAATACTGTACAGCTGCGATATCCGCAGTATTTTCATTGAATGTAACGCCTGCGTTTTTGATATCCAATTTTATCGAGAACTCTTTCTCAACACTGCCCTCATACTTGCCCTTGCCTGTGATAACAGCGGTGTAATCACCCACATTGGTGGGCACGCCCTCAACAGGATCGCCTGCCGTTGTGGTGTAGGATACATCGTAATCATCAGTTGTAAGAGTGGTCTCACCAACAACTACGGAAGCAATTTCCGCGCTGTTATTCCCCATCGTAACGGTGGTGTTCTCGGCGGTGAGGGTGGTCTTCTGCTCTTCGGGTGACTGCTGTGCATCCACCTGTGCTAAGTGCCACACATTATTTGCGGAATCATAGCTGATCTTGAATGTCTTGCCGTCTTCGGGGATAAGCGTTGTATAATCCTCAAAGTCATTGCAGATAAAATTGCCGTTCTCATCAATATATATTGAATGTACTCCGCTCCATGTAGAATTTGCGTCCTCTTCACCCAACGATTCGCTGTCTACCCACTTCGTTTTGCTGTCGAATATCATTTCTTCCGATGTACCCGAGAAGTCAACCTTATCACTGGGTTTCGTAAGGATAACGCCGTCAGCAATGCTATCGCTGTCCTTGGTGTAGGTGGTGGGTGTCTCAGTGTAAGCACTTGCCACGATAGCTGTGCTTGTCATCATAAAACTGCCGATGTTTGCGGGGACTGCGCCTGATACTGTCAGCAGTGCCATCATGCCCGCTATCATCCTCTTGGAATTCTTCTTAGTATTTTCTGTCATTATCATTCACCTAACCTTTCTGTTATCTTGCCATACCTGATACGTTCGCGGCATACACCGCTGCATTCGGACGTTTCAAATTACCCATTCCGATTTCCTCCTTGTTTAAAATTTTAAATATATTCGGGATAACGTTCAGCGCGCTCCCATATTGGTTAAATTTTTACATTTTTACCTATCTACCACTCTATGTTTACAACTATATCACAATTGCACCTGTCTGTCAACACCTTGTGGTTAATTAACCAATATTTTTATGAGACTCTACAAAACCCATCCGCACGATATAGGCATTATGGAAAGTACAAAGGCGCAAACACAGAAAAAAGCCACATCCGAAGATGTGGCTGTATCTGTTGGTTTGGCGTGTTTGCGCTGATCGGATCACTCCTTATCCGAATTTTTGTTCTGCAATTTCAGCTTAGTCATTTTATAAACGAAAACTTCCGCCGAAATAATGACCACCACAGCTGCCGCCGCTATCAATGCGATATATATGACTTTCGAGTCCTTCCCCGAAGCACTCTCATCGCCGGCATTGTTCTTTGCGTTGCCGCCCTTATCCGACTTCTCATCATTGCCGCCCGACTTGGAAGCCTTATTGTTCTTATCCGCGTTCTTCTCCGCTTTTTCCTCATCGTAGGTGGTATTCTCCGCAGGCTTTGCGCTGCCGCCGTCATTCTCTGCACCGATATCTGCGCCGCCCTCACCGGGTTTTATCTCCGCATTAAGGGCTGTAAAGGCTGTCAGCCATGCAAGGGATGCATTCCAGTTTATGGTACACTCATTCACGCACCAGGCTTCGATGCTGTCAACGTAGCACTTCTGCGGCGGGATGCTGCCTTTCTTCCAGCCCATGCCCCTCACCCAAGGATCCTGCATACCCGAGTTGGGTCCGCCCGAAAGTACGCCGCAGGGGGCTTTCGGGAATGCGGGGTCTATCTGGTTCGACCACCAGCGGTGGTGGGGATTTTCGGTGGTGTGTGTGCCGTAGCCCGTAACATAGGAATAATCCATTGCGTTTCTTCCCAGCAGATAGTCCATTCCCTGCAATGCGCCGTCGGTATAGCTGTCATCCTCTGTCAGCACAGCGGCGTAGGCGAGGACTATTGCGTTATCTGCCACGAAGGAATTTGACCCCCACTGATAGCCCTTGTCGCTGTCGTTGTAGCTGAGTGTGCTTTGTCCGTAGGGCAGACCGTAGCCCTGAGAATTTTCGGCATCCATATAGTATTCTGCCGCCTTTTTCAGCGAACTGAGCGCGTCATCGCTGTCCTCAAAGGACTTGCTGTTTATCAGTGCGGTGAAGGTACCCAGTGCGGCGGTATTTCCCCAGTCAAAGGAACCCACGCTGTCAACGCTCTCGCCGCTGCCGAGTGATACGGGCACCTGCATATAGTATTCCGATTTCTTCGCATCTGAGATATAATCCTTATCCCCCGTCGTCGCGTAAAGCTCCATCGCCGCCCAATAGAATTCATCGGTCACATCGTTATCTCCGTAAGCGCCGCCGCCAACGCTCTCATCCAGCGGGGCGTACATCTCGGGGTGCTTTTTGGCAGCCTTATATGCTTCCTCTGCGGCTTCAAGGCAGGTCTCCGCGAAATCGCTGTCAAGGTCTTTCCACAGTCTTGCGGACTGTGCGGCGCAGGCAGCGAGATTGAGTGTAGCCGCTGTCGTGGGGGGCTTGATGATCCTGTTTTTATCATCGTCTGCGGGTGCAACGCCAAGACCTGTCCATGTCTCGTCATGGGCTTTATGGTAAGCCATGCCCGAATATTCCCCGCTGTCTATCTGCATTTTGAGCATCCATTCCATTTCCCAGCGAGCCTCATCCAGCAGATCGGGGAAGCCGTTGCCGCTTTCGGGGATTATCATCGAGCCGTCAGCAAAGATATCCTCATTGCCCGTATACACGAAGAACTCATAGAGATCCTGCAGCATCCACAGAGAAAGCCCGCCGTTGACGGTATACTTTCCGTGATCGCCCGCATCGTACCAGCCGCCTGTGACATCCACTCTGCCGCTGGTGGCACTGTAGCCCCATGTATGCTGTATCTCCGCATCATCGGAGGTATGTCCTGCGGCGCGTGCGAGCATATCCTTATCCCCCGAACTTATATACTCTTTCTTTATCTCGATGCCGCTGCGGTTCTGATAAAAGTAGTTGAGGGAATCGTAAAGCAGTGCCGAATAGTCGCTGACTTCATCCGCCGCAAACACCTTGAAATCACGGCTCACAGCGCCGTTGGATGCTTCGATATGGAAAGTGCCGCTCTCATCAAGGTCGGAGAAGTCGAGGATATGCACCGTGTCCTCCGAATCCTTATCAAAGCCGAAATACTCGCTCTTACCCTCGTATACAGTCTCGCCCGAATCGTCGATGACCTCAAAGGCTACGGAGTCCTCATCGGTACACAGCAGAGTTGCCTTTTTCTCCCGCGAAGCGAAATAGCCCACCTGATTTGTG
>NZ_CAMHRZ010000215.1 GCF_946187255.1 uncultured Ruminococcus sp. | reverse complement strand
AAAACAACAACTATTACGGCGGCAAGGTATGCCCGAAATGCGGCTGTCCCAACTGCCAGATAATAAACGAGACTACCACCACAGGCGGAGATTACGGTGTGTTCAGCGGTATATGCGGGTACCTGATAATGGGTCCTGTGGGACTGCTGTGCGGGCTTTGCGGTGCAGACAGCAAGACAAAGTCCCGCGCCTACTGGGTATGCCCCGCCTGCGGCAAAAAGTTCAGGGTATGACCGAACAGCGGAAAGAACAGCTGTGGCTGAGTGCCATGAGGTTCGGGGCAAGATGCGGCTGTCATCAGCGGGCGGACAGGAGTTTCTTCATCGGAAGGTGGCAGATGCCTGTGTGCGCAAGATGTACGGGAGTGCTTATCGGGCATATCATCGGCACTGCGCTGTGGAAAAAGCACATATCCTCATGGGCTGCGGTGTGCTGCTGTGAGGTGATGTTTGCGGACTGGCTGTTACAGCGTTTGGAGATAAAAGAGTCCTCAAACCCGCGTCGGCTGGTCACGGGCATCATCGGCGGCTTCGGGACGGCGGTGCTGTACTTTGCGGCACTGAAACGGGCGGCAGCTTTATTCCGCATAAATACGGCAATGACAAAAGAGTGATAAGATGGATATAGCAAAATACCAAAAAGCGGCAGACGAGATACTCGAACGCCTTATAAACGCCCTGCGCGGCGGTCGCGAGGAGATACATCCCCAGTCGCTGATATGCGCAGTGGGTGCGCTGGCAGGTTATTCCTGCCAGAAAGATGTGCGCGTGATATTCATGAAAAAGAACGGTCTTTCAGAGGACAAGGTGTTCACGATAATGACCGACAAACAGGGCAGAAAATTCTATTTCGGCGACCTGATAAACGAACCTCTCGTAAATGAGAAGTACTCGGTATGGTCGATGATAGGCGGTGCTGTTAAACAAACAGGCGGCAAGCTGCCCGATGTCAACGACATATTCCGCTACATATCCTACACTGTGGGCGGCGAGAATTTCGGAAAGCCCCGTGCCTGCGAAGTCGGTGATGATATGGGGGTATACCTCAGGCAGCTGTGGCTGCCTCTTAACGAGATAGCAAGCAAGTATGCTGCGGACGGCGAACTGCACATCATATACGGCATCGCACTGCAAAAGGCGGTGTTCGCAGCGGGCAAGACAATGGATATCACCGAAGCGGCGCGGATAGCTATGGAAAGCGCTGTCAGCATGAGCAAGGTGGATTACAACAGCTTCTGCAAATAGACAATGACTGATATTATCAGCATGAAATACACATTAGACGAAAGGACAGATAATAATGAAGATCGAAACACAATGTTTACATGAGGGCTATACGCCCAAAAACGGAGAGCCCAGAGTAGTGCCGATAGTACAGAGCACAACTTATGTATACGACTCCACCGATGCTGTGGCTGCGGTATTCGATGACCCCACCCTCAGCCTTATCTACGGCAGATTTGAGAACCCCACCACTGATGCGGTTGAGAAGAAGATAGCCGCTCTTGAAGGCGGTGTGGCTGCAATGTGTACCTCTTCGGGTCAGGCAGCTTCCCTCTGCTCGATACTGAATATATGCGAGAGCGGCGACAGCTTCATAGCTTCTACCGCTATCTACGGCGGCACCATAAACCTGTTCAGCATAACTTTGAAAAAGCTGGGCATCGAGTGTATATGGGTAGACCCCGACTGCACCGAAGAAGAGCTGATGGCTGCATTCAAGCCCAACACAAAGCTGGTATTCGGTGAGACCATCGCTAACCCCTCGCTGACCGTACTTGATATCGAGAAGTTCGCAAAGGCTGCCCACGCAAACGGCGTACCGCTGATAGTTGACAACACCTTTGCAACACCTATACTTTGCAGACCTATCGAGTGGGGCGCTGATATCGTTATACACTCCACATCCAAGTATATGGACGGTCATGCGGTACAGGTCGGCGGCGTTATCGTTGACAGCGGCAAGTTCGACTGGGCTGCCAGCGGAAAGTTCCCCTGCATGACAGAGCCCGATGAGAGCTATCACGGTACGATATATACCGAGAAATACCCCTTTGCTCCTTTCATCGTAAAGGCTCGTATGCAGCTGATGAGAGACTTCGGATGCTATCCTGCGGCTAACTCCTCTTTCCTGCTCAATCTGGGTCTGGAGACACTGCACGTTCGTATGAAGCAGTATGTTGAGAACGCTAAGATAGTTGCTGAGTATCTCAACAGCAACGACAAGGTGGAGAGCGTATTCTATCCCGGACTTCCCGGAAACAAGTACTATCCGCTGGTTCAGAAGTATCTGCCTCTGGGCGCATCTGGCGTTATCAGCTTCTCCATAAAGGGCGGCAGACCCGTTGCTGTAAAGTTCATGGACAGCCTGAAGCTGGCTTCCAACGAGGTACACGTTGCAGATATACGCACCTGTGTACTGCATCCCGCTTCCGCAACACACAGACAGCTCACTGAGGAACAGCTGGTGGCTGCGGGCATCGACGGCGGTATGATAAGATTCTCCGTTGGCCTTGAAAACGTTGAGGATATACTGGACGACCTGAAGCAGGCATTTGACGCTATATAGATCTGTACAGTGATCTTGCAGGCACGGAAAACACGGGCGTTTTCCGTGCCTTTTTATAAAAGTTCCATTTTCGCTAACGGGACAGACAGGTACACTAAGAGGTAAATAACGATGAGACTTGACAAGAAAACCATCAGTGAGATAACAGGCGGGAACCGTCGGTTCATAAGTCCCTATGATGAACCGGAGCCGTATTATATTCTGGACGGTGCCGACCCGCTGAATCAGGAATTTGATATCGAGATAATCAACAGGTATTACGAAAGACTGAGATATGCGGCAGCTAATGCCGATGAGCTGATAAAAGCGGCGTTCGATGACAGATTTTACGATGAGGTATTTATTGACAAAAATGTTGTAAACTCACCCTCTCAGATGTGTGACGGGCTGATCTTTGATTCTTTTGTGATGTACCCCGATCATCAGACCATAGGTGCCTGCCTTAGCAATGAGGAGTTCATGCGGGGGCATTTTATCGATGTGACCTGGAACAGCGAATGGGAACTTATAAGTATATGGATAGATTAGATGATGTTTGACACATCTGTAAAAAGGGTGTAAAAAAAGGAGAGTGACGATATGAGACGAGCAGACAGAGAAATAACCGATCCCGTAAAGATAGAGCAATTCCTTGCGGGAGAAAAAATAATGCGCATAGCCTTTTTTGACGACGGCGATATATACATAGTGCCTGTCAATTACGGACTGTATACGGAGAACGGCAGCTACCGTTTCTATTTTCACGGAGCAATGGCGGGAAGAAAATACGACCTTGCCAAAGCAAGACCCTCTGTGGGCTTTGAAACGGACGGCAAGATGCGCCTGTTAAGAAGCGAGAAAGCCTGCGATCATTCGATAGAATACCAGAGCGTGATAGGCACGGGCATACTTTCCATAGTCGATGACCCGAAGGAAAAGAAACTGGGACTTGACTGCATAATGAAGCAGCAGACCGCAAAGGACGACTGGGATTACAGCGACGAGATAATGTCACATTCGGCGGTATTCAGACTGGATGTCAAGAAGCTGTCCTGCAAAGCAAAGTAGTACAGCGGAGGGAGCAATGAACGATATCAATATCCTCCTGCTGCTGCCGATCGCAGTCATAGCACTGGTCACTGTATTTTTGCTGATAAAGCACATCAGGGATATGAGGATCAGCCGCAGTGAGGAGGAGTTCTTTGAAAAAATGACCGCGCAGTATTCCGAGAACGGCGTGGATACCGATCTGGCAGACAAGCTGTACGAGCATCTAGCGGGATTCAGGGTCACAAAGCAGACAAAGATAATGTACAATTTCTATCTGAGGTGGCTGGCTATATATCACATAATGATATGCGAGTACGATAAGGCTATGGAACTGCTGGATACGGAACTGCCGCGTACTACCGAAAAGATCATCGATGAAACGGGCAGCAGCTGGTTTTTGTGCGAGCATTATGTTTACCGCCTCATCGCGGCGGCGCGGATGGGCGACCTTGACGCGCTGGAAAAGTATTACAGCGAAGCGGTGGATATATTTGAAGAGTATCTTATCTCCGAGAACAACAAGAGTTATCTTATCAACGAAGCCATGATAACCCGCGAGATAGCACACGGAAGATACAGCGAAGCAGAAGCTATGATACGCCCTATGTTCTCGGTGGAGAATGCTGTGATAAACGCGGCGGCGAATACGCTCATGGGGCGCTGTGCCTTCGGGCGGGGAGATACTGCGGGCGGCAACAGGTATTTCGATAAGGCGAAGGCTGTGACCGCAGACTCTTTTAAGCTGGAATGTCTGGAGATAAAGCGCAGCGAACTTATAAAAAAAGCAAAGAAGAGGTGACAGCTATGGCAGAAAAAAGAGCGCTGGTAGTCATAGATATGCAGAATGACTACCTCTGGGAAAAGCGCAAGCCCATGTTCTCCTACGACACCGCCGAACTGACGGCGATGGTGAACAAGGCGATAAAGCGTTATAAGGACGAGGGCTGCGATATCATATACATCGCGCAGATGTTCCCGAACATAATAACCAATAAATGGATAATAGGCTTTTCCATAAAAGGCACCGAAGGCGCAGAACTCTATGACGGGATGGAGATAGTATCCGACCTGTATTTCGAGAAGAACCTGCCAGACAGTTACACGTCAAAGGCATTCCGCGAGTTTATGCAAAAGCAGGGCTACAAAGAGGTGATACTCTGCGGGCTGGACGAGTGCGGCTGTGTGGGCGCGACGGCAAAGGGTGCCGTCAAGACGGGCGTTAAGGTGACTATGCTCGAAAACTGCATCGGCAGGCGCTTTCCCGAAGATAAGGTAAAGAAGATGCGGGCGGAACTGGGAAAACTGGGAGTAAGCTATATCAGTATATAAAAAGGAGGCAGGATAATGAAAAACAATGAAGATAACGACAAGATGGGCTATCAGAAGTCGGCAAAAAAGCTGGGCGTAAAGGCTGACCTTAAACTGAAATTTGCCGCAATGGGTGCATGGTGGCTGACAGGTATCCTGTTCACGATGCTGTTCCTGCGTGTTACGGATATGTCCTACATCAAGCAGCTGCTGATAGCGGTGCCTGTGGGACTGGTCTTAATGCTGCTGTTTTATTATATTATCCTGCCGAAGGTGGTGGACGGCGAGCGCAAATTCTTCATTGATACCATGAAGCGCTTCAACAACGAGGGTCTTTCTTTGGAACTGGTGGAAATAATTGACAGCCATCTGCGCATGACGAATTTTTCCGAGACCGAGATGGGCTACTACAACGCCTATCTCAACCTGCTTATCATCTATAATCTCAATATGTTCAACTTCCCCGAGTGTATGCGTCTGCTGGATCTGAAGAATATGACACAGCTCAACAGCTTCTACAATTACACCAGCGGAAAGCAGGCAATGGTGACTCACCATTATATGAGGATGCTGACAGTATCCCAGATGGGCGACCCGCAGATGATGGAATACTATTACGGTGATGCGAACAGGGTATTCTACGAATGTGCGGGCGTAAACAAGCTGGTGGATGCCATGATAGCGCAGGCGCGGGCAATGCGTGAGATCGCACACGCTTCCGCTGCGAAGTATATGGGTGACGAAGTGACTGCCGAACAGCACCTCGATGCAGCCGAACAGATAATGCAGCCCCACGCAAATGTTGACGACCTGCGGCAGGACTACTGCACCATCATCGCAAGGAGCGCCATATTGCGCGGCAACTTTGAGGCAGCCGACAAGCTGTTCGAGGAGGCATACTCCCTTGCCAGAAACGATTTTCAGCGGGAATCCGTACTGCGTGAAAAAGAGTACCTCCTCAACGGTCCTAACGCCGGACGGGCGGTCACGTCACAGGCGAAGTTGTGAAGCTAAATTTGTTTCTCGGTACCCTTTGGAGCTGTCAACGCGGGTGTGTC
>NZ_CAMHRZ010000214.1 GCF_946187255.1 uncultured Ruminococcus sp. | reverse complement strand
ACTGGAGTTCAGACGTGTGCTCTTCCGATCTCTGCTGTCAAAATGATCCTGAGACACATACACTGCAGGCAGCACTGCCACGCCGTAATCGGTGTACAGCATACCGCAGGCACGGACAAATTCTGCCTCCGTCTGCGATCCTTCAATTGCCGCAAAGCCCTTTTCAAGCGGCGCAAGACCGACCTTCTCTCTTGTTTCGTCATCAAGATACTGCTCATACAGGTCGTGTATTTGCTGCTCATCGCTTCCGACATGGTAACTGTCGCCCTGAACTACCGCCGTTATCTCCTGCGCTCCATTCGTTCATATCTGCGGGTATATCGCTGCCATAGAGAAGATCGAAATTCACATAGCCGTAAAAATCGTCCTGCAAGCGTATCCCTGCGCTTTCACGGGTATATACGGTGTTGTCGATGGGCTTTGGTTCGTTCTGCACGATCTTGGCAGCACAGCCCGTCAACAGCAGTACCGATGCGGTCATTACAGAACAATATTTGCGCATAATATCACCTTACCCCTGTGCAATATACAAATGCCAGCCGTCTGTCGTCAGCGGAACAGTGACCTTGCCGTCAACACTGCTGAAACCGTTGTATATCACCGAGCCGTACAGCTTTCGGAACTTTCCGCCTGTGCTGTGATACACGAACTCGACCGTCCTGCCGTCGGAGATTATCGCATCGTGATCCTCCTGCATGATAACCATAATCCCGTCCATAAATGCACGGTACTCATCCGTATCCTCAAACTCGACTCCTTCGTATTGCTTTCCGGAAATTGGGATATCTGTGATCTCAGTGGTGATTTTCTTTTTTGTGAGATAGTACGCAACGTCCTCATACGCCTGACGGTGCGTTTCAAAGTCTTGTGTCAGAGTTTCCTGCGAGATCATTTCGGGGCGAAGCAGAAAGAACCAGGCGGCGCCTCCTGCAACCACCAGAACTATCAATGTGATCAGTAGTTTTTTCATAGAAACCAGCCCTTTCTTTTTTTCTTATCATAGCACAGAAAAAAAGAACATGACACAATATGTGGTGAAATATGCTCTATTTGTGGTGAAATGACAAAAGCCTTTTCCATTCGCGGTGAATGAAAAAAGATATGCCCTCATAATGCAGAGAACATATCCTTTCCATTTTATTGTAAAACCAACCGTCCAAGCTTTACCAAATGAGCGGGGTGTAGCACACCAACAAGACTCAGTTCCTTTTCAGTATAGAAAAGGGCCGTGCTTCCTGTGTACGACACAGGCGTGAACGACACAGGCGTGAACGAATACTTTGACTCCGAGGATCTGCGTGTACCTTTCAGAAATATCGTGTACATCGTAGACAGCGATACCGATATTCCCTGCATGAAGCTAGTGAACACCAACGGCGGGCATTCGATAGGAATATACAGCAGCGAGACTGCCGACAGGAGCAAGGTCTACAAGGGTGTTGGGGCATTGTACGGTTTTAATAGCTAATTTCAAAGCATACCGATCTGTTTTAATTCCATTTTATTTTAGAAGCATCTATCCCGTGTTGTTCCATGATCGTTCTTGCTTCTTTGGGCGGGAGGTAGCCGTCTGTCGGGGGAGCATCGGGGATATTTTCAAACAGGGGCTTTAATTTTTCATATCCCCATTTTTCCAGCAGCTTGTCGGGATACATGAGCCATGCGGCTATCTTAGGCTGCTTGAATGTGCTTCCGTCGGGGTTTTTGAATTCGTAATAGCCGTATTCTGCTGTCAATCTTGTCAGCATGGCATCAAAAGTCTCCTGCTCTTTTGTTAGCCGCAGATCACGGGCATATTCCCTATATTCATCACCCATATCGGAAGTATCCAAGAGGCTGTCGATCGCAGTTTCTTCAAGTCCGCCGATATGCCATGCAAACTCATTTTCTATCGTAGAATTATTCTCGCTGAGATCGTTCATAAATTTCTTTAAGACGTATCTGCCCACGAATATTTTAAGAGCTTTTTTAGTCATATTTTTAAAAGAGTTCTTGATGATTCGCCACCAGAGACTTTCTTTCTCGTCCTTTTTACTCCATTCTGCACCTGCTGTAAATATCGTGGTATATAGTGCCGCTATAGCAAGCAATTTTGCAAGCTTTTTGAGATCAACATCCTCAGCTTTACCCAGTACTAGCACATCCAAAAATCCATCCCCAAGCTTAGCCCAGCGTTCATGATCCCAGAAATCCGGTTCGGGTTCTTGCCAGAAATACGATACCGAATACGCTTCTGCAAGATTATCGTCAAGCGGGGGCTGATGAACTTTGCAGTAGTATTTCAGACAATAGCTGAACGCAACATCCGATGCCCATTTCAGGGTGGTGAGGTATGCTATCGTTTCACTGTAAGCCCTGGAGTTTTCGATCTCTTCTCTAAAAATCAATTGTTGATACTCCCTGCCGAAATCGAATATCCATTTTCGCGTCTTGTACAGGTCATTGGTAGCTATCGCTCGAGCATTTTCGGTCAGCATTTCAACGGGTCCCGTACCTTCAAGCTGCATGATCTTTATGATCTTATCCAGCTTTAGCAGTTCCTCGTGCCGTGCGTGAAGTGCGCTGTCGGCAGGCTCGCCGTAAATTCGCACGGGTACCTTGCATTTAAACGGTATATCATGTTTATCCATCAGAGCTTGTGTTTCGGTATTTAAGGCTTCGTAGTAAACATCCAGATCAAACAGCAGCTCGTCTGTATTATTGTTTACCAGCAGCGGCATTGTCGGACAAAATTCCATTACCGCATTGTGACTATGACCTTCATCACGATGCCAGCCGATATAATACCTTCGGTCACTGTACACATCGTTGTAATCTGCATAGCTTGTTTCAAAGAAGAATTCCTTTTTAAGTTTGATATTACTTGCTGCCGCAGAAGTGGGTGTATATTCATCTTTGCATAATCCGCTGTCAAAAGTCACCCTTTCCACAGGGATCAGGCGGTTGTTGTCATGGTATCTGCTGACACGCCTGTATGCACCTATATAGGCAAAGCCGATATTCACAGGTATTCTGGTGGAGCGCAGCTGTGAACGGTTAACATCGACCAGCTCATTGGTGTAAAGCTCTATATACTCATTGCTTTTCTGACGTTCGTCAAATGAGTCAATGTCGATATAAAATCCCTTCGGCACTATAAATACGGGCAGAGTACGGCTGACCGCTGCACCCCTTTCCGACTTCGCCGTAAAAGTAACGTTAGTGTTAAGCGGATATTTCCCGAACATTGAAGGCGACTTTTGTGTTTTGTTATTAAGATCGACCTTGAAAAATTTAGCATTGACCATGTCGTTATACCATGGATATCGTTTAGCAAATTCTGAAATTTTCGGTGAGGTATTGAAATTCGGCAGCGGTACGGCTGTCGGTCTGAGCATGAATGAATCACATTCGCAGGTCAGCTCCGGCATACTGCTAAAACCGGTGGTATAGATATAAAGCGTTGAAAATGCATTTTCGCCCAGGAAAAGCCCGTGAGGTCTTACATCATCGTATTTGTCAAATATCTCACCGATGCTTCCGTCACTGTTGAAGTACACGAAGTTTATGTTCTTTTCCGTGCTTTTCACCTTGAACGTAACATGTTCGGTGAAAACGCCGCCCTTGCCCTTAAATTGGAATGACAGCGTTGCTTTATCCGCATTGTCATCAGTCACCTTGAACGTTGCCGCAAACCGCTGAGAGGGTGTATGATAGTAGGAGTTTAAAGGCATATTATCAGAAAACGCCGTTATCTGCCTTGTATACTCAACTGCATTTCTCGTAAGCCCAGCCTCGTTGTGTACCTGCACTATCCTCGCATAGACGGTATACTCCTGCCACGGTTCGAGGGTATCTCCGAAATCTTTGGATATGAGCATTTTATAGCTTATCTTTTTCTTCTTGCTGTTATTTGAGGCAGCCAAAGCCGCAGCTGTTGCGACACCTGCACCGCCTGCGGCTGCAAGGGCTTTTTCTGCAGCAGTTGATGGACGGTCGTCGTGCTCTTTTTTGCCCGTGATAATGGCGGGATTGATCTCAGTTCCCGAATCCTCACCTGCGGAATCGAGAGCATTTTTGCTTTCGTTCTGGATTATCCAAAGGCTTTCGTCCTCGCTGCTTGTGGTCTCTGCCTGCCCGGAGACAGGGACAAGGTTTTCATGCCATTTGTACTGGTATATGGCTGTAGCTTTGTTATAAGTGATTATGATCCTGAGCTTATCGGAGGTCAGTTTCCCTTCGGAATCTCTGTCTGCAGCTTTAATAGGCTCGCTGAAAAAGCTCGACTCGACAAACGTTTTGTCGGGCATACTTGTACTTATACTCTCACCGCCGTTCTCGGTTGTGACTTTGATCTCAGATCCACTATGGTAATCTTTTTCATCCCCCGTTGCTTCTCCGTATTCCATCTGACACCGGATAGTAAGAGAAACGTACAGATCCATAAGATGGTTTCCGCGATTTGTCTTTGCTTCGCTGTTAAGCTTACATTTTATCTCAACAGTATCCCCGACCTGAATATCCCGATGAAGATCGGCAACGGAGTAGGATCCTGTTGCTGTAGCAGTATCTCCATTTTTATATACTATATAGTCTCCTTCTGCGTTGTAAGTGTCTTTAGAAACATAGAACCTGCCCGACCATGTCCCTTCTTGAAGCGTCCAGGTCGTCGTATATGGATACGGGGTAACCGGACCTAAGTATTTTTCGACCCAGTCTTCACCCTCGAAGGTAGAAGTTTCATACTCCCAGTATCCCTTATCGATCATTCGCTGTTCTTCCGCACTGACTGTCAGCATCAGCCCATTCGTCATGAAAATACACCCCGCCGCAAACAGCGCAGCGATCCTCTTTATCAGCTTTTTCATTGTTCCGCACCTCCTTTTTCGGGGATAACAAAGGAGAGTATCAGCCCGATGATGGCAACTCCGACAGGTATCCATATTATATAATCAAACTTGCTGAGCGCAGCCGCAAGCATGAAGCCCAAAGTTAAACCCGTCAGCAGGCTCTTGCTTTTTACACCGCGTTCCGCACGGACACCGTTTTTCTTGCGGGAAGTCAGCGAAACTGCAAGCGTTCGCAGATAGCCTGCACCGCCACCCAATGCGTTCATCGAAAGTCCTGCACCGCATACCGCCACCATAGCGCCATACGTTCCCGCATAGCCCGCAAACAGCCTGTAAGCCGTCACTGCAAGACCTAAGCCCATCACCATAAGCCCGATGTTCATGCCCTTTGAGAACATAGCCTTGAAACTCGCGGGCATATTTCGCAGACTGCCGTTGAACAGGCTCATCACCGCCGAAACTACCACGCCCTTGCCGCAGAGTCCGCCTATCTTGTTGGCTACACTTCCGAAGGAGCCGCCTTCCGCAAAGGTGAGGAATGACATGACTTCCGAAAATTTGTTGGCTTTCCCCGATCGGTTCCATATCATGAACACCACCCACATCACCGCAGTAACAGCAGCCGAAATGAGCGCGGCAGGATTGCTCTTTATGTTCTTAACGCCCGAAATTAATCGGGTAACTCCGCTGAACACCGCCTGGAACGGGCTCATCAGCTCGCCCGCACCGTCAAGAGAGTTAACGTAGGGCATATCAAGTGCGAACTCGCCGCCCTGCGCAGGCGCAGTCGTCACCCGACCCAGCTGTGCGGCGGTATTTCTTATATTTGCCGCCTGCGTTCGCATATTCTGCGTATTCGCGGGCGGCTGCGTTTCGGGCTGTGCAGCAGTGCCGCCAACTCTCGTGCCGCATTTCGAGCAGCAAACTGCCCCCACAAGCAAAGGCGCACCGCACTTTCCGCAAAAGCCCTTTGTAGGTACTTCCGGTTGAACTGTGACCGTTTCCTGCTCTATCGCCGTTCTGCATTTGGAACAAAACCGCGCATTTGGCAGCAGCTTAGCTCCGCATTCGGGGCAAAATTCCGTCATATCTATCCCTCCTTTTTAAAGCAAAAAACTATTTTTAGTGAATAAGTTGATTTAAGTT
>NZ_CAMHRZ010000213.1 GCF_946187255.1 uncultured Ruminococcus sp. | reverse complement strand
CCTTTACGAAGCCGTACTGCTCCATGATGCGGCGAATAGTCGTGCCGTAGAGCAGTCTGCCGTCGGCAGTCTCGTAATAATAGAAGGGCTTTGTGCCGAAGTGATCGCGCACGCAGAAGATCTCGCCGTCATTTTCCACCGCAAAGGCGAACATACCGTAAAAATGGTCAGCGACCTGTGTGCCCCATTTTTCGTATGCCTTGACAACTATCTCCTTTTCCCTTTCGTCACGGGGAAGAGTGCTGTCGATACCCAGCTCACTGCAAAGCTCACGCCAGTTACGGATATGACCTCTGTATTCCTTTAATACTGTCATTAGGTTACACCTCTCTCAAATTATTCATAATAATATATTATAGCATGATTTAGCGATAAATGCAAGTATGCGAAAAAATAATTAGTAAGTCATAGCGCAAAACTATATTTCGCAGCAACAAACTCAAATGCATACCAAAACACAAAAATAAACGCCATAGTACTTCACATAAGAAATACTATGGCATAAAACTTCAAAATATACGCGCCGCCAAACAAGCGAAAGCCCATAAAAACTATTTTCTCGAATCGATCACGAATTTGCGGCAGTAGTGTCTGACAAAATGATCCATGTTCTCATCAAACATCCTTTTCAGCATCTCAGAGGAATACTCCCCTGCCTTGTCTTCATCTATCAGCCATATCTTGTAGGCTTCATTGGATGCATGGAGAGATGCCACCTTGTAGTTGTACTCATCATCGGAAAGCGCTTTCGCCTTCTTGCCTTCCAGAGCGATCTCGTTTATCATGTCGCCTATCATACCGGACCCCATGATGTGGTGCGCCATCTGCTGTGCCGCGAATTCAGCTTCTCCGCTGCTTTCAAATTCCTTCACCGAGCGCTCAAAGAAAAGATCATTCTTCACCAGCAGCTGATACGAGTATATCGCATACCTCTTTTTGCCTGCCAGTACCGCTGTATCGGTAAATGCGTGTTCTCCTATGACCGTTACGCTGTCGGGTATCGGCATCGGGTGCATTTTCTTGTTGCCAAAAAATGCAGTGGCGCCTATCGTCTTGACAGTATCGGGAATATTAACATCCCTAAGATGACGGCAGCAGCCGAAGGCATAATCACCGATGATCCTCAGCCCATCCGGCAGCTTTATGTGTCTTAAAGTACTGCACCCGCCGAAGGCTGCTTCACCGATCTCTTCAACTCCGTCAGGAACTACTATATCATCAACACCATCTTCTTCAATATAATTAGTAAGTACACCGTTTTCTATCACAAAAGCCATTCGATCTACCTCCTCGGATATGACGCATTTAATTACCGAAAATCATTAATATCCATCTATATTATATTACAATTCGGCACGGATGTCAATACAATATATTAAATATTAACAATAAAATTAAAGCGTGGAAACTAATTTTTCAATATCAAAAGGAGCCTTTCGGATAAAGATCGGATCACGGTATATTAACGTCTGTCAAGGTCGATGAATTCCAGCAGAACGATGGACAAAAACGAGAAAAGCACCACGAATATCCCCAGATTTCTCCAGCATTTGAGCACGTTGCGGGTGCTGGATTCATACTTTTTCTCCTGATTGTTGCTGCCGCATTTCAGCATAAGCTCTTCCTTGTGCTTCGATGCGGTGATATAGTCAAGCATCTCGTCCACAGGCTTTTCACCCTCGATCTCCAGGCTTCTCATCTTGCTCATGGAAGTCCACAATGAAGTCATGGGCAGTGAGTTGTATTCACCCTGCGCACAAAGGGCAGTCAGTCCCCATTTCGACACCGTGAAATAGGACATTTTATATGCGTTGCCCGTCAGCGAGAAAAATCCTCCCGAGAATATCAGCTGGAATATCAGAAGGAATGGCACCACTGTCATGGCGGTGGTGGTGTTTTTTACCAGTGAGGATACGAACAGCGCGATCATATCGGCGGCGTAAGTCACAAGGAACAAAGTCACCAGCAGATCGGCGAGAGGATGTACCACATACCCCACTGAGGGCATCTTTACTTTAGCCAGCAGCATGACCGTCAGCGTGATGAACGCCTGACTTGCGCACAGGAACGCCTGATACAGCATGTGTGCGAACACATAAGAGGTCATGTGAAGTCCCGAACGGTGCTCACGCTTGATTATAGGACGTTCACGGCATATCACCTGTATCGAGTTGAATAAACCGTTCCATATACATATACAAGATATGGCAAAAGCGCCCCTCAGTGTGCCCTCCATAGATATATTCATCTTCTTGCCCACCACAAATGATACCAGTCCCGCGATGAACGCCGCCATCGGCATGACCTTCCAGTCATTACGGAATATGAACATACGGAACAGCTTGCCCAGATATACAAAGGTCTGCCGCACCCTGCCCGTAGGCTTGTCAACTGTTTCTATCATACCTTACCTCCTGCCGCAAGCGCGGAATACTTCCTGACAAAATCGTCCGCCCTGCCCTCGCCGCCCTCTTCGGCACGGTTTACGGACATGAGTATCTCTTCCATAGAGTTCTTCCCGAAGAAGCCGTAGGCTTTATCCACAGCACCGTAATATGCAAGTCTTCCGGTGCGGTGGGCATCCTTTGCCACCACGATAACATCATCGAACAGGTCTGCCACACGGTCGGGAGTGTGGGTGATGACTATGACGATCTTCCCGCTGTCTGCTATACTTCTCAGCTTTTCAAACAGCGCCCTCGCCATTACTCCGTCAAGTCCCGAATCGGGCTCGTCCAATATGAACAGTCTGGGGTCGGAGATATACTCCATTGCGATGGATAGTCGTTTGCGCTGTCCGCCCGACAGCTTATCCACAAGGCTGCGCTTTACGGGAGTAAGACCGAAGGTATCCAGCACACTGCCGATGCGTTCGCGCCTTTCATCGCCCTTTACCGAAGAGGGAAGACGCACCGTCGCCGCATCCGAGAGAGTACGGTATACCGTATCACTGCCGCGAACAAGGTCCTGCTGTGGGACGAAGCCTATCTTATATTTCATGCTGTTGTACTTCTTATACACATTGTCTCCGCCGAGAGTTATGACAGCCTTTGCCTTTTCATAGCCTGTCACGGCGTTGAGCAGAGTGGTCTTTCCCGAACCCGAGCCGCCAAGCAGCAGCACCATGTGCCCTGTGGGTATACTCAGATGGATATCCTTTAACAGCACCTGCCGCCTGAAAAAGTTCATGGCGGTGCGTTTTGTGATATTTATCGAAAGACCTGCGATATGTGAATCCGCTTCAAGTCCGCTGACTTCGGGGGCAGCTTCTTCCTCGTCAAAGGGGTAGCCCTCAGCTGTACGGAAATTCGGACCAAAGCCCCATACTACCGCACACAGCCATTTGAACAGCGACCAGAGAAACACCCACAGCCTGCTGCGCCCGAAAGCATCGCATATACCGAAGTATACACGCAGGCTGAATATGGTGAAGGGTATCATCAGCAGCATCAGCAGGAACGAGGATATCATGTAATACAGCGATCCCGCCTTGAACAAAAAGCAGGCAACAGTGGATATATCTATACCCGCTTTCAGCAGCATCAGGGAAAATCCCTCCTGCTCTCTGCCCGCACAATTGCCAAGCATCTCAAAGCGGTACAGCGGTATGAACGCCTTCCAGCCCTTTTTGCCGCACTTGACAAACACACGGGAAAGACCCGCCATTTCCAGTATCTCAGTGACGATCAGGTATATCAGGATATAATACTTATCCATGATCACAGCACCTCCGAATCAAGCCCCAGTGAGCGTTTTATATCCGCTCTGCCTCTGTCGGTGGTGAATGCGGCTTCAATGGAATTTGCAAGCAGTACGCGCTCCTGCTGTGCCGTCAGCCCGAACACCTCTTCCATATAGCGGTACTCCACCGCTATCGTTGTGCGCTCAATGGCGGGATCATCGGTGTTTATGGTGACAGGTATCCCGCGAGCGATATAGTCATTGAAAGGATAATTCTCCATATCAGCCACTGCACGGGTAATGCGGTTGCTGGTGGGGCACATCTCAAAGGGTATCCCCCTTTCCGCCGCCAGCGAGACAAGGGCATCGTCCTCAAAGGTGCGCACGCCGTGTCCTATCCTGCAAGCGCCCATCTCAATGGCTTCACGAACGCTGTGAGCGCCGTCAGCTTCGCCTGCGTGTATCGTAAAGGGTATACCCAGCCTGCGGGCTTCCTCAAACAGTCCGCGATAATCGGCAGTCGGGAACAAAGCCTCAGCACCCGCAAGGTCGAGAGCGGTAACTCCGCCGTCGGCTGTGAGGTATTTCTTCGCCAGGCGCAGTGTTTCGGTATTGTCTTCAATACTGCCGCCGCGCATGAAGCATAGTATGATATTCCCCCTGACAGGGCTTTTTTCAAGACCTTCCAGCACCGCACGCACCGCATCCTCCTGCGACATACCGTCAATACAATGCAGCTGAGGTGCAAAGCGCAGTTCCGCATACACCACCTGCTGTGAAGCAAGTCCACTTGTCACCAGACAGGTACATTCCGTAAGGGCAGCATAGTTCTGCAGCAGCTTCTGCGGCAGTGAAAAGCAGGATAGAAATTCGTTTAAGTCCCTGCAGTCGGGAGAGACCGTCAGCAGCTTTTCCAGTTCATCATCGGGGGGCAGGGGTATATCCTGCATATCCGCCAGCTGCTTTGCAATGGCGGGTGTGACCGCACCGTCAAGATGAAGATGCAGGTCGGTAAATCTATCCGCAAAAGGTAAAGAGGTAACTTTCATTGTCATTCCTCCGTAGGCAAGTTATTTTACTTTTATTGTACTACCCGAACGCTGCTTTGTCAACATAGTTTTTGCTATATATTGACCTTGCAGAAATATTGTGGTATCATAATACCAAGAGGTGATAGATATGAAACTATGTGTACTATTTCCCGGCATTGGCTACCACTGCGGCAAGCCGCTGCTTTACTATGCGGGAAAACTTGCACGCAGCAAGGGTTATGAAGTCATTGAGCTCAGCTATACGGGCTTTGAGAATAACACCAAGGGCAACGAGGACAAGATGCGGGATGCCGCCGCTCTTGCATTCAGGCAAAGCGTTCTGCAGCTGAAAAATATCGGCTTTTCGGGATACGAAAAAGTGGTGTTCATCGGGAAAAGCATAGGAACGGCTGCCTGCACCGAATACCGCAGTATGTATGGCATCAAAGCGGAATGTGTACTGCTAACGCCGCTGGTACAGACATTTTTGTCTGACACAGCAAACTGCACCGCCTTTCACGGCACTGCCGACCAGTGGGCTGATACTGCGGAGATACGCCGCCTGTGCAGTGAGAATAATGTGCCTCTCCACGAATACGAGGGCGGTAACCACTCGCTGGAAACGGGAGATGTGTGTACAGATATTTGCACAGTACTTGACGTTATGAAAAAGCTGTCGGAGCTGTTGTGATCTCCATCGGATTTAATTATATGGAAACCGCCGCCACGCAAATTCGCATGACGGCGGTTGTTATTTATATGCTCACAGCGTAATGCAGCTGTACATTTTATCGTACAGTAGCACATCAATTGTCTTTCCTCGCATAGCGTTCAATATCCTCATCGGATATCTCAGCGCCTGTATCCCAGCCATTCTTGTACGCCGTAACATCGGGCACCTTGATCTTCCTGCCATCCTCAAGTTCAAGGGTGACCATAGGCTCCTCACCCTCCGCAAAGCCCTCACAGCCATTGTCGGGCTCTGTAAGATCGGTTATCCTGTATTTCATATCGTACCTCCCTTCGGTATCTTCAAAAAACCGCCCCGCAAGTGCGGGACGGATCGGTAGTGTGTCATTCTGCGTCTGTAGTAACCTTGTCGGCAGCGTTCAAAGTATCTGTTGAGGGGTCAAAGAAGCTGTCGTTCCTGTGCTCGCCGTAGGTGGTGAGATATGCCCTAGTTATGAGTATATCCTCAGTGGGGCGCAGGCTCTCTTCATCCTTGACCTGTGCGGCACATATCTTGTCGTAGGCTTCAAAGCCGTCATACACCT
>NZ_CAMHRZ010000212.1 GCF_946187255.1 uncultured Ruminococcus sp. | reverse complement strand
AGATCATCCGTCTTTGGATTTGTTCATGAGTTGTTTACTTGGTCAAAAGCCGTAGACCTTCGGGCAGGTTGATCTTTTCCATAGATATACATACTTCAAATGCCGAATCGCCTATAGTCTTTACCGACTTGGGTATATTGATATCGGTGAGGGCTTCGTTATCCGCGAAAGCCGCTTCGCCTATCACTTTTATGGTTGAGGGGAGCACTACCTTTTTCAGATAGTTGGAATTCTCGTGGTCAGCGTTATAGAATGCCTGATAGCCTATCTCGGTGACAGGCAGACCGAAGAGCTTTTCGGGTATCTCGACCCTTGAATCCGATATCCTGCCCTTAGTAACGCATATCTCCTTGCCGCCGTTTATCAGCTTATACCTGAACAGCTTATTGTATACGCCGTTATCGACGGGTTTTGACTTTGACTTATCGGGGGCGAGAAGCTCATAGGCTATATAGTTGTCAAAGGCATAGAACTCGCCTTCGGTGTTGGAATAGCACTTGATAATGAAATTGGAGTCGCTAACATAGGTCGCGCAGTTATAGAACACGCTTTCACCGATGGAAGTAACAGAGGAGGGTATAGTCAGTGTCGGCAGAGACAGGCACCAGTAGAATGCCTTATCACCGATAGTTTTCAGTCCCTCTGACAGGCTTACCGATCTGAGAGCCGAACAGCCCTCAAAAGCGGAGGTGCCAATGGTCTTTACGGACTTGGGCAGAGTGATCTTTGTCAGTGCCTGGTTATATGCAAAAGCGCTTTCGCCTATGATCTCCACAGTATCGGGGATAGTCACGGATCTCAGATAGTTCTTGGTCTTATGATCCTTGTTGTAGAAGGCATTATCGCCTATATCGGTTACAGGGAGATCGCCTATCTTGCTTGGGATATTGGCTTCCGATGCATTGGCATTCACAAGACCAAGTATCTCAATGCTTTTGCCACCGTGTACTATCTGATAATAGAAAGTGCCGTTGTCTTTCAGGACATCAGCGCTTGCTGTTACCGCAAAATTATTGACCACAGCAGCTGCGGGGCATACCGATGCCCCCATTACCATGACAAGCGCCGCCGCACCCGCTAAAAACTTTTTGTACATAGTTTTCCTCCTTGTGTTGATCGAATATATATTATTACTTTTATATAATAGGGTATGCTACGAACAAATTATACACTGTATTTTAATATTTGTCAAGAATGTTAAGTATATTTATCAATTTACTTTTGCCCATTTATTGCTTATTTTTCGGAGCTATTGCGCACAGCTGCGAACTCACGGAAACAGCCTTGCAACCGTTCATATTTATGGCTTTTGTGTAAATTATCCTGTAACTGTCCGTTTTTTGTGAGCCGTTATGTGAAAAGAGTAAAAAATACTATTTAACCTATTGACATACTAGGATTAGTATGCTATACTGTAATCACAGTAAGCGAGACGATAATAATATCCCCGCAGAAAAACAGTTTTTATATTGAAAGGAAGAGATCCCAAATGGCAAACATTTACAAGAACATAGGCGAACTGGTAGGCAAGACTCCCCTGCTGGAAGCAGCAAGATTTTCCGCTGACGTAAAGGCAGGCGGCACTATCCTGGCAAAGCTGGAATACTTCAACCCCGCAGGAAGCGTTAAGGACAGAGTTGCACTGAACCTGATCGAGGATGCAGAGAAGAGCGGCGTGCTCAAGGAGGGTGCTACCATCATCGAGCCTACCTCCGGTAATACCGGTATCGGTCTGGCAGCAGTAGGCGTTTCAAAGGGCTATAAGGTCATACTCACAATGCCCGAGACCATGAGCGTTGAGAGAAGGAACCTGTTGAAGGCATACGGCGCAGAGATCGTTCTTACCGAAGGTTCAAAGGGCATGACAGGCGCTATCAAGAAGGCTGATGAGCTGAACAAGGAGATCGAGAATTCCGTTATACTCGGTCAGTTCGTTAACCCTGCAAACCCTGCTGTACATCTTGCTACAACAGGTCCCGAGATCTGGGATGATACTGACGGCAAGGTAGATATCTTCGTTGCAGGCGTAGGCACAGGCGGAACCGTTACAGGTGTAGGTCAGTATCTGAAGTCCAAGAACCCCGATGTAAAGGTCGTTGCAGTTGAGCCTGCTTCTTCTCCCGTACTTTCTCAGGGCAAGTCGGGCGCACACAAGATCCAGGGTATCGGCGCAGGCTTCGTTCCCGATGTACTGGATACAAAGGTATACGACGAGGTATTCCCCGTTGAGAACAACGACGCTTTCGCAGCAGGCAACCGCTTTGCAAAGACAGAGGGTATACTCGTAGGCATCTCTTCGGGTGCTGCACTGTACGCTGCTTCCGAGCTTTCCAAGAGACCCGAGAACAAGGGCAAGGTGATTGTTGCTCTGCTCCCCGACACAGGCGAGAGATATCTCTCCACCGCACTGTTTGACTGATAACACACACCCATAATATACCATAATATAACAATAGCGCTCCTGCTGTATCTCACAGCAGACAGCGGCAAAGCACACAACGCCTGTTCATCAGGGGCTTGTGTGCTTTTTGTTTTTAACGGGCGTTCTCCCCCATAAATGCGCCCATAATTGTATATTATACATCATAAATTATTAATTTTCGCTGTCAGCCTATTGCAAAATGCAGGAAAATATGGTACAATGATTATGTCCATATCTTGTGACAAATTTCTTCATCAAGAGGTAATCAATATGAGAAAAAGCGGTATACTAATGCATATATCCTCGCTGCCGAACGATTACGGCATAGGAAAAATGGGACGTGAAGCCTACAATTTCGTGGACTTCCTTGTAAAGTCAAAGCAGAGCTACTGGCAGATACTGCCCGTTTCGCCCACAAGCTACGGTGATTCTCCCTATCAGAGCTTTTCGATACACGCAGGCAACCCTTATTTCATAGACCTTGAAACACTGGAAAAGGACGGCTACCTCAAAAGCGATGATTATAAGGATATAAAATGGGGCGAGGACAAAGGCTCAGTGGATTACGGCACTATCTACGAAAATATATTCACGGTGCTCAAAGCCGCGCACAAACGCTTCCGCAAGAACCCCGCCAAGGGCTATGTAAAGTTCGTGGTGGAAAACAAGGACTGGATATATGACTACGGTCTGTTCATGGCACTGAAATTCGCACACGGCGGAAAAGCCTGGTACGAGTGGGAGGAACCTCTCAGGATGCACAAGGGCAAGGCTGTAAAGCAGGCGGCTAAGGACTATGCGGATGATATAGATTTCTGGTGCTTTGTGCAGTACGAATACTTCAAGCAGTGGAAAAAACTGAAAAAATACGCCAACGATCACGGCATAAAGATCATCGGTGATATACCCATATACTGCGCCTACGACAGCGTAGAGGTATGGGCGACCCCCGAGTATTTCTACCTGGATAAGGACAAAAAACCGATAGAGGTGGCAGGCTGTCCCCCCGATTTATTCTCTGAGGACGGTCAGCTGTGGGGCAATCCCCTTTACCGCTGGGACTATATGGCTAAGGAAAAATACCGCTGGTGGATAGAGCGCATCCGCGCAGCATTCGAGATATACGACACCGTAAGGATAGACCATTTCAGAGGTTTTGAAAGCTATTACTGCATACCCTACGGCGCACCCAACGCAAGAAAGGGTCACTGGAGCAAAGGTCCCGATATGAAGCTGTTCAAGGCTGTCAACAGACGGCTGGGCGAGCTGGATATCATCGCGGAAGATCTGGGATTCCTTACCAAAAAGGTAGTGAAGATGCTGGATGCCGCAGGCTATCCCGGCATGAAGATACTGGAGTTCGCCTTTGACAGCGACCCCTCCAACGGCTATCTGCCCCATAATTACCGCACTTCCAACAGTATATGCTATACAGGCACTCACGACAACGAGACTGCTCTGGGCTGGATAAAAAGCTGTGATAAGAAGACTGCGGATTTCTGCAAGAAGTACCTCAATGTCAAGAAGGATACCGATATCCCTTGGGGGCTGATAAGGCTTTGCTGGTCAAGCGTATGCGATACCGCCATTGCACAGATGCAGGATATACTGGAGCTTGACTCCTCCGCAAGGATGAATACGCCTTCAACAGTTGGCACAAACTGGAAATGGCGTCTTGAAAGCGCAGACCTGCTGACTGACAAGCTGAGTGACAAGCTGGCAGAGCTCACCGAGATGTACGGCAGAGCCCCCTCCATCAAGAACGGAAAGGACAAGTCCGCAAAGGAAAGCAGTGACACAGAGGAGGAATAGAAACTCCCGAAGACGACAGCGGCGGAGGGTATACTCCGGATAATGAAAGCGTACCCGAAGCAAAGCGCTGTATAACACGAAAGAACCAATGGAACACCAAAGGAGGCGACATATATGCCCGACGAAAAATGGCTGGCAGAGGTCGAAAAGTACAGAGACAAGCTGATAAGCCCCGTTGACCTAAACGAATATTTTGAGAACAAGGAATTGTACGGTGTGAAGACCATATGCTACCCCTTCGGGACGATAACCCTGCCCACAGGCGAACTGATAGGCTGTGACCCCCTTGTTTTCCTTGATGATGATCAGGACAGCTTCTATATAAAAGCACCCACAGGAGAATTCCCCGTTGAGCTGTGCATAGTCGAGCCCTTTAACGGCGACTGTGCCCGCTATGCGGCGATGCGCATAAAGTACAGTGACAAGCGTGCGGTGCGCTTTGAACTTGCACTGACGGGCACTGAGGATATCAGCGAACTGGCGCAGTTTGAGAAAGGCGATTATTTCGGTTTTCCCGTTGATGCGGGACTTGGCTGCTTCTGTGACAGAGCGGCGCAGAAGGCTTTCACGGCGTTTGATAATGAGATGTACCAAAAGCACGGCGAAGACTTCAACTTCTACAACGACTACATGGCAGCGCTTTTTGCTGAAAGCTACAAAGCTGACCCACGCTATCAGAGGGCGGGCGGCGACTTCCTGAATTACACCGTACCGGGAACGGGATACCATATCCCGATATGCAATTCGGGATTCGGGGACGGTATGTATCCCGTTTACTGGGGCTACGATGAGAACGGAAATATATGTCAGACGGTGATGCAGTTCATTGACCTTAAACTGGCATACATAGACGAGGAAGAAGACGAAGATGACTAATAAGAAAAAATGGCTCATAGCAGTCGGTGTACTGCTGGCGTGCGTACTGGCAGTTGTGCTGTCCATGCCGCGCTTTTACACGGGCGACAGGATAAAACTGACTTTATTTATCAACAATGCGGACATGAATGACCTTGACTTCACGGTACAGACACCAATGGGTCAGACAGATGATTTTAAAGCAGACGTTAGCGGATTAAGCACTGAAATATCGGCAAAAGCGGACGAGTACGGAAGATATTCAGTGATCATAGAAGGTGCGGAAAAGCCTGTGGAACTGCGCATTATGAAGTATGACTGGTTCCAGCGGACTGATGTGAATATATCTATCGATATGATCAACTACTATTATCTGGCCGATAACTCAACAACGAAAGGCGAGCTACCCATAAGAGAAAAAAATCACACCGAAGGCTACGCCGATATGGAAGACGGCAGATACGTCATATACTTATAGATGAACGGCAGCAGAGAGGAGGAACACATATATGGTAGATGTAGAGAGATACAAAAAGATGGTAAAAAAACATCGCAGGAAGATCGCATCACTTAAAAACTACGACGAATGGTTCAGCAAGCTGGACACGGAAAAAGTCGGCAGCCTGACCATGACTTCGGGCAGGATAGTGCTTTGTCCTCTGGACGATACCGAAGACGAGGACGGATTCATCGAGTATTACTACAAGGCGGAAGCAGGTACATACCCTGTTGAACTGGCAAAGGCGCCATCGGGCAGGAACGCGGCGCTGAGGATACTTTTCTCCGAGCAGCCTGCGGTCAGATACGAGCTGGCACTTATTGGCAACGAGGACGAAATGGACTGTATAAGCGGTCTTGAAGCGGGCAGGATACCGCTGTACGAATCCTGTACAGCCTCTCCCCTGTTCATAATA
>NZ_CAMHRZ010000211.1 GCF_946187255.1 uncultured Ruminococcus sp. | reverse complement strand
GGTAAAGCGCATGATAGATGAGGGGCACACGGTGGCGAACCATTCGGTGCATCATTATTCCATGCCGTCCCTCACCGATGAGACCTGCCGCAGTGAGATTATGGGGTTCCATGAGTATATGAAAGAGAATTTCGGTGTGGAGATGACGCTGTTCCGCCCGCCGATGGGGGAGTACTCCGAAAGGTCGCTGGCTGTCACCGATGAATGCGGCTATCAGACAGTGCTGTGGAGTTTTGCTTACGCCGACTGGGACACAGACGATCAGCCCGAGCCCTCAAAATCGCTGGAAAAGCTGAAAAAAGCCGCCCATCCGGGTGCGATATATCTTCTCCATTCGGTGTCCTCCACCAACGCACAGATACTCGGTGATCTTATAGACGATATCAGAGAACAGGGCTATGAATTCTCAGCCCCCTGACTTTCCCGCACACAAAAGCCCCCTCACACAGAGGGGGCATATCTATGCCACAATGCTATTTTACCACCAGTGTTGCCGAACCGTAGGCTTTCAGCGGCTTGCCGTTCTCATCGTATTCAAGGGTGTACCTCACATGGAAAGGTATCCTGCCCACCGTGAGGGGGATTATCCCTTCAAGGTTGTCCTCGCCCTGTTCCAGCCTTTTCATCCAGTCCCTGTACATATCGGCGTAATCGGGGGGGAATAAGCCGTTCGCTATCAGCGGTTCGGGGTAGTTGTATACCACAGGGGGCACGTTCAGGTCGCGGATACACCTGAAACAGGGGCGCATCTCTCTGGTGGCAAGGTCAACCTCCCACGCATAGATGTTAGCCTGCTCGCTGGCAAAACGAAATCTCCGCTCGCTCTCAAACAGCTCGTCGGTGCGCTTTTTCTCCGCTGTGATATTCTGCACCATCACATAGAAAAGATACTGAGTCTCCGTCTTGCCGATCAGCCTGATGAAGCTGCGCACACATATCCTGTCCGCTCCGCAGGTCTTTGAACATACCTCACGCCATGTCTCGCAAACCACCTCATCGTGGGTGACTATCGCCTTGTTCAGCGCTTTTTCGTACTTTTCGCGGTTGTCGTCATCCATGCCCGCCCAGGGGTCTGAGTCAAGTATATCCTGCTCCAGCATATTCATGCCTATCTCTTTGAGGTACTTCTTGTTGACTTTCAGTATCTCCGCTTTCCCCTTCTGGTAGGTGAATATCACTGCGCCGCCCACGAAATTATTGAATATCAGCGTCTCCATAGATGAGGGGTCCCAGAACTTGCCCGCATCCATCGCATTAAGAAGATCCAGCGCCTGCTCCACAGGTTCATGCTCCACCTGTTTCAGCTTTTGGAGAAATTCGTCTTCGGTCACAGGCTTTGAATACAGATACCCCTGAACGTACTTGCACCCGATGCTCTTCATATAATCTGCCTGCTCCATAGTTTCCACGCCCTCAGCGATAACAGGAGTTCCCAGCCATTTCGCCATCTGAACGATAGCGCTGATTATCGTGCCGCCCCTGCCGCCGATATTTCCGCTGAGAAAACGCATATCCAGCTTTATCACATCCACCGCCAGATCTTTCAGCACGTTGAGGGATGAATAGCCGCTGCCGAAATCGTCCATCTCAACGGTGTATCTGTGTTCGTGCAGCTGATCCAGTACCCCCGATACCAGTTCCATACCGCCGATGGCGGAAGTCTCTGTGATCTCAACGTGGATATAGTTTATGGGGATATCGTATTCGCAGCGCAGTTTTTCTATCTCGTCCACATAATTCCTGCGGTATATATCGTATCTCGACATATTCACCGATATGGGCACAGGCTTGATGCCCTCATCCATACAGCGGCGCAGGAACCTGCACACCGATCTGAACACCGAAAGGTCAGCTCTGTATATAAGGTCATGCTTTTCAAGTACGGGTATGAAATCCGACGGGTACTGCATACCGTATTCGGGATGCGACCAGCGCATCAGTGCCTCCGCACCGATCATCCTGCCTGTGGAATGGTTTATCTTCGGCTGATAGGTGACAAATATCTGTCCGTCATTTACTGCATCGTCAAAACACGCAAGAAACTCGTCCTCACTCATTTTCCTGTTCATCGATATCCCTCCCTGTTCCCTTAAAGTCCCGTGAAATGTACACAGGCTGTTTCTGAACTTATTATAACATATTTTGCCGAAAAAGTAAAGCCACCGTGAATAAATTTTTCTTGTGCCGAACCTTTGCGGCGCACCTAACGCCCGAACACAGCAGAGAAGTGCTCGCGCCTGTTTTTTCTTGTTGTTAAAATATTAAAATAATTTGATACTTGTTGCAAAATTATTACTAACGTGGTATAATGTAATGAGAAGTAATTTTTTGGCACTGTCAGCCGTCGGGAAGTCCCGGATGCGACCCCATAACGGCTGGCAGAAGTCTTCTGCTGTGATCACGGAGGTGTACAATGAGAACAAAAAGATACAATATCTGCTTGCTTGCCGCCACCCTGACAGACCTGTTTTCAAACGAGCTTGTTAAGGGTGCGATAACGGCGGCAAAGCGTCTCGGTGTCCATCTCACTGTGATACCTGGCAAATATCTCGGCGTACAGCACATCAACGATCAGTTTGAAGCCTACTACGAGTATCAGTACAACGCCCTGTTCAGCTATGCGGCAAAAGCACGTTTTGACTATGTCATAGCCCCTGTGGGGACTATCGCCTATTCCTACAGCAACGAGCTGAAAAAGAAGTTTCTCGACACCTTCACCGATACCCATGTACTGTGTGTGGCATCGGATATAGAGGGCTATGACTGCCTTGAATTCAACAACGGGGCGGGCATAACCTCTGCTGTGCAGTATCTTGCGGAAAGAGGCAGGAAGCATATCGGCATAATGGCGGGCAGTCCCGAACACTGCGAGTGTATCGAGCGCTGTGATGCCTACCGCAAAGGGCTTGAAGACAATGGTCTTGCTTTTAAGGAAAGCTATATCATGTACGGCGATATGTCCTACGACTGCAAAAGCGAAGCCGACCGCCTGCTGGATCTGAACCCCGAACTGGATGCGGTGATATGTATCAATGATATCATAGCGTCGGTAGTCTACACCGCCATTGAGGAAAAGGGAAAGGTGATAGGCAGGGATATCGCCGTTGTGGGCTTTGATGACCTGCCCTTTGCAAAGGAGCTTACACCGCCGCTGGCGACTGTCAGGGCTGATGCCTTTATACTCGGTGAGGTGGCTGTGGAGAAAGCCTACAACTATCTGTGCGGCATAAAGGATGACAGGCATCTTGTGGACACAAGGTTCATCCCGCGTTCCTCCTGTCTTGCTGATACCCGCTTCATCGATACTCCCGAGATGCTGTTTGTGGGGGACAGCACTGCGATAAAGAATAAGCTGATGGCTCATATCTCCGACGGTTCATCCTCCCGCGAGGAAGCGGAGAAGATATTCAAGCCGCTGTCGGAGCTTATAGATATGACAGAACAGGGGTTTTTCCATGCTCCTGCGGACGCTTCCACAGCTTCTGCCATAATTGCAAAAATGGCTGAGGTATTCGGCAAGGACGGTGCTTTGGGCGCAGAGACTTCACGGCTCTATTCCCTGCAGGAGAACCTGATAATATGGATGATAAGGAACTGTCTCGGTGAGAACCTGAAATACGTCAAACAGCTGTCCTCTACTGCGGAGAAGACGGAAAAGACCATGCCTCAGAGGTTCATCGCCCGCACCCACATGGAAAATCTTTTCATCCGCGACTCCCTCATGTTCGGCGGAGACCTTAAAGACAGCTATGCGGACATACTGAAAAGGCTGTGCAACATCGGCTCTGTCACCAGTTATCTCTATATACTGGAAGAACCCGTTGAACACCTGGACGGCACTGATTATCGGGGAGATGTGAGGTGGCTGTTCAAGTCCTACTGCTACGGTGCCGATTGCAGAACTATCCCCGATGAGGAGCAGAGCATGGATACGGCGGGAGTATTTGACAATCCCAGACTGGTATCCGACCGCACCAGGATACTCATCGCCGCCGACCTCTTTTCTGCCAGCACACAGTACGGTCTGGCACTGCTGGAGCCCGAAAACTTCGATATCATCGACGAGCTGGAGCTTATCACCTATCAGCTCAGCTCTGCTGTGCGCTCACTGGATATACTCAAAAAGCTCAAAGGCTTGCTCACCGATACAAAGCTGGCACTGGCTATGGCGAACGACTATAAGTACATCTACTGCATCGACAGGAGAAACAGCAGTTATATACAGTACGAGCGTGAAAGAACGGACAAGGATTTCGTGCTGATGGGTAAAGGCAGTGACTTTTTTGCCGACTGCAAGAAAAAGGCGCGTCTTATCGTACACAGCGATGATCTTCCGCTTTTCCGTGATATGTTCATCAGGGAGTCTTTTCTTGCGAGGATAGAGAGGGACGAGCTTTTCATTTTCGATTACCGTTATATAAAGAACGGCACTGCGGTATACCACCGTCTTAAAACTATTGTGGGAACGGACGACAACGAGGGCATCGTATTTATCGGCATCTCCGATATAGATCATCAGAAACAGCTTGAACTGAAAGCCGATGAGGAGAGACAGCGTTTCGCAAGGATATCCAATGCGCTGGCTTCGCGGTATGAGCTGATATACTATATCAACGCGGTCACGGGCAGATACAACGCCTATACTTCGGGTGACAAGTACAACAGGCTGGCATCGGTAGATCAGGGAGACGATTTCTTCACAGCCGCCGCCAATAATGCGGAACTTATAATCCATCCCGATGATCTTGCGATGGTAAAGGACACTCTCAGCAGAGACAAGCTGCTTGCAATGCTGCACGAGGATGAGACAGTGTCCCTTTCCTACAGACAGCAGATAAAGGACAAGTTACAGTATATGAACATGAACGTTGTGCGTATGACGGACGATGACGACTATGTCATAATCGCCGTAAACGATGCCACCGCCGCCAAGCTGAGAGAGTTCGAGATCAAGAAACAGCTTTTCAAGGATGCGCTGACGGGAGTTAAGAACAAATCGGCTTACAAAAAGGCGGAAGAGAAGTTAAATACTCTCATCAGAGAGAATATCTGCGAGGAGTTCTCCGTGTTCGTCTTCGACCTCAACGACCTGAAAAAGGTGAACGACATCCAGGGACACGACGAGGGCGACAGGTATATCCGTGCGGGTTCTTCGCTGATAAGCGGAGTGTTCAAGCATTCCCCTGTCTACAGGATAGGCGGAGATGAATTTGCCGCTGTGCTGACAGGAACGGACTACGAGAACAGGGAACAGCTGAAAGAAAGCATCCGCCAACAGGTCATGCAGAACAGTCAGGAGGGCGGTGTGGTCATCGCTGTGGGCAGTTCCGACTATATCAACGGCAAAGACAGCGGCGTGCTGGACATTTTCAAGCGTGCCGACAAGGAGATGTATGCTGACAAACGCAGGCTGAAAAGTCTGACATAGCTGACGGCAGGACGGCGCGATCACGCAGGGAAAATGCGTGCAGAAACTCCGGCAGAGATTTTTTTGAAAAAAATTTTGAAAAGCTCTTGACAAATCGGAAAAATGATGGTATAATATATGAGTTGTTATGGGATACACCCTTAACAAATGAGCCATTAGCTCAGTTGGCAGAGCATTTGACTTTTAATCAAAGGGTCTGGAGTTCGAATCTCCAATGGCTCATTTATTGCTCCCGATATATGTCGGGAGCGATATTTATATTAGCGGGTATGGTGGAATTGGCAGACACGTTAGATTTAGGTTCTAATGCCACACGGTGTGCAGGTTCAAGTCCTGTTACCCGCATCACACAGCAGACACAGCTGCCGTCAAAAGCCCGAAACTACGCGGTTTCAGGGCTTTTTTCTTTGCCTTTTTTCGGGTTTGGGTGTTTTTGGGTGTTATTATCTTTGAATACATTAAAAGCAGGTCTGAGCTGAGTTCTCTGACCTGCTTTCTTTACCGACGGTATCACAGGGGCAAAGCTGTTCAAGATATTCAAGGCATGGTATTCTGATAACATGGGCAGAGCCTGCGGGTATTCTCTGCACACATTCAAAAAAGAACTGGCGGAAACTATCGGGCTGAAAAAAGAAGAACAG
>NZ_CAMHRZ010000210.1 GCF_946187255.1 uncultured Ruminococcus sp. | reverse complement strand
TGGACCCGGGTGGTACCGCCGCCGATTTTATACATTCGGCAATAGCAGGCTCTAATTAAAAAATATAAAGACAAAAGAAATATCACTTTCCACAGGGGCAGGGCACAGTACCTGTCCCGGCGGGAGGATAACGGGAGGCTGATAAATTGGATTATGATGAGCTGATAGCGTTGGGCAAAAACGCCTTTATCACAGGTGACTTCAAGATGGCTGCCGAAAACGGCAAGGAAGGCCACAAGCTGAAGCCCGATGACCCGGAACCGCTGGAACTGGCTGCCAAAGCCTATCAGGCGATGGAAGACTATGACGAGGCTATATTCTATTTCAGGAAAGCTCTGGAATGTGATATGACCAACGGTGACAGGTATGTGGAACTGGGTGTTGCACTGGGAAGTAAAGGCGAAGCTGCAAAGGCTCTCGAAGTGTTTGCGGAAGCCGAAAAATACGAGGTGTCAGAGGGTCATCTCAGCGGTATGTACCGTACATTAGGTATGGTGGATCAGGAACTGGGGCGTTATGACGATGCTATCATCAATTTCGCAAAGGCTCAGGAAAGCGGCGAGCCTGATATGGAGCTGCTGATGTACAAGACAGTTGCCTGCTCGATGGCGGGAAGATACGGCGACGCACTCAGGACCGCAAATCAGATAAAGCAGCTGGCACCTACAGCCTATGAGGGCTATGATCTTGCTTATTCCATACTCGTTCATTTCGGTGAGCTGGAGGAAGCGAACAAGGAGCTGCTCAGGGCTAAAAAGTACGTCAGAGAGCTTCCGATGGAGTATTATTTCAGCGTGGCTGATTATGAGCTGGAGGTATACAAAAAGGATAATGCCTCCGACCACCTGGTGGCTGCACTGATAATGCTGGATATGGGACTGAAGTCCACAAAGCCCACCATCAACGAGGTAATGAACGCTTATTTGAAGAGCGCGGAGATATGTTTGCAGGCTAACAAATATGAGGAAGCTCTGCAGATGTTACAGGCGGCTGACCAGCCCGTGCAGTCCTTCAACGGAGGTTTCTCCGTACTGCCCTGGATCGAACCGCCCCAGATGGACGCTCCACTCAGCGACGCTTATTTCGCTGCAAGCTCCACGAAGTATGATACCATGAGTTCAGAAGAACTCAACAGGCAGGCGGAAGCACTTGCCACAAAGACCATGCTGGAAGAACAGGGAGGGGCAGACCCCGAAGCAATGACACCTGTTCCTGAGGAGCCTGAAAAGAAATACAAGCTGGACAATGAGCCCCGCGAACTCAGCGATGAAGTCAAGGATAAGATGAACCTGCTTTATGTGACGACGTATATGGCACTCAACAAGTATGACCGTGTCGTAGAGTACGCACTGAAGCTCCAGACGAGCAAAGAGGCAGGTATGGTGAATACAGCCAAGTATCTTGAGGTGAAGGCGCGTGTAGATAAGGGCGCGTCGGAGCCCGAAAAGCTGTATGAGGATCTCATAAAGTACTATAACAGACAGCTTATCAAGGATCCGTCGGATATCACGGTATTCGGCTTCAAGGTACAGGCATATATCGATCTTAAGAGATTTGACGAGGCGATAAGCTATTGTAAGACACTTTCAAGAAGTGTCAGAGAGCCTCTTATGAAGCAGATAAGAGAGGCTATGGATGCAGAGGAGGTAACAGAGAATGGCGAGACTCAGTAAAGATGTTGTGCTGAAAGACACCGCCTTTGAAACAGCTTCGACCAAGCTGGAAGCGCTGGTAACACGTTCACAGACACTGTACACGGATTTCTCCAAGCTGTATAAGGATCTGCTGACAGCACTGGATTGTGAGTCGGGCAAGGAGCTGGAGCTTGCAGGTGAGGATGTAGTTCTGAAACCTATAGAAAATCTCGAGCTTGTCATCACTCAGATATACACCACACTGACAACTATAAAAGGCGACGGCTTCTATCACGAGATCTTCAAGGATTTCGAGGAACTGCAGAAGGGTCTCTGATATAACAGGAGCCGCAGTTACATAAGTATTTTCGCAGGAGATAACAGACCTGTGATTATAAAAGAAATATAGCTTCGGGAAGTACCCGACGCGGAAATGAGACAATTTTCAAGGAGGTATTTGAAAATGGCTGAAGTACAGGGAATGGGAACAATGGGTTCTCATGGCAGAATTAATTTAACAGTAGACATGATGACACAGGCACTGAAGGCGATCGAAGAATACAAGACACAGATCGAGGGTGCCAAGAAGAATCTGGATACTCAGTATGCTACCGTAAAGGCTAACTTTACAGGTGATGCTGCTAACGGACTTCAGGAATTCTATGACAACAAGATCGACGCTATGCTCCAGAAGGATACAGGCAGCGTATACAAGCTGCTGGATTCTCTCAAGTCCATCTGTGAGTCTATCCGCGATCAGATCCCCGCTGACGAGGGCATCGACAACCAGCTGGGTAAGGTCAACAGACAGTAATATCGCTAAGCTTATATCAGAAAGGAGTTAATTTTTTATGGATTGTATGATCAAGAATGCTGAGGTCAGAGACGCAGCTAATACTATAAAGACAACTATCAAGGACGAGTTCGCTTCCGCAGGTACTTCCTTCATAACATCTTTCAAGGCAGCTATCGCTGATATGGAAGGTGAGGCTAAGGACGCTCTTGAGGAGTTCTTCCAGAATTCTTACGTTGACCTGGTAAGCAGCGACGAGAAGGGTATCCCCGCAATGGTAAAGGGCTTTGGTGATCTGATCGAGGCTAACCGTACACAGTTCGCAAGCGTGGATCACAGCATCGCTGAGAATATCAAGAAGGCAAAGTAAGATCCGTACCGGACAATAGATCTTTAAAGCATTCTTCCCCTTTTGGGGAAGTGGTGAGTTGAGCCGTAGCGCGGCAGGTCTTCCTGCGGGGAGATCTGCTGCACACAGCTCTACAATTATATATATCAGTTTAATGTTTGATAGCTTTGAAGTAGTGAGCGGTGCTTTTGGATCAATGAAGTTATCAGACTTTTTTAGTTTTTTTGAGCTCACGAGTGTAGGATAAATGAGGTGGACATAAAATGGCGTTTCGGGTACTTAGTGAAGAGGAGATAGCAAAGCTGACTCCCGACCAGAAAGATATATACGATCACAACTATGAGATGTACCTTAAAAGAGTGCGTTTCATAGAAAATCTTGAAAGACTTGCAAGGGTAAAGCTGGAGAGCAGGAAGCTGGATCTGAAACCTATCCCCAAGACGATGAAGCCGGACGTGGTAAACTTTGTGCCGCCTGATGCTAACAACAAGCCTAAGGCAAACAAGGTGCCTGTACCCGATGTAGGTCAGGGAAAGTTCGTTATACCCCAGATGCCCGACCCCATAGCGGGCTGCAAGGTAGTGCCCGAAGTCAGCGGCGGAGTATACGTCAAGCCCGAGATGCCCAAGACTATCAGCGGGCATAAGGTAGTACCCGAAGTGGGCAAGGCGGAATATGAGGCTCCGGCACTTGCAAAGCCCGAAGTGGCGGCAGTAACAACGCCCGTAGTGGGCAAGGCAGAATACGAAGTTCCCGTGCTTGCAAAGCCCGAAGTTGCGGCGGTAACAACACCCACAGTTGGCAAAGCTGAATACGAAGTACCTGTTCTCGTAAAGCCGGATGTGGCGGCAGTAACAACACCCGCAGTCGGCAAGGCTGAATACGAAGCGCCTGTTCTCGCAAAGCCCGATGTTGCGGCAGTGACAACGCCCGCAGTCGGCAAAGCTGAATACGAAGTTCCTGTGCTTGCAAAGCCCGAAGTGGCACCTGTAGCGGCACCCGTGGTCGGCAAGGCTGAATACGAAGCACCTGTGCTTGCAAAGCCCGATGTGGCGGCAGTAACAACGCCCGTTGTCGGCAAGGCTGAATACGAAGCGCCTGTGCTTGCAAAGCCCGATGTGGCGGCAGTAACGACACCTGTTGTCGGCAAAGCGGAATACGAAGCACCAGTGCTTGCGAAACCCGAAGTGGCGGCAGTAACAGCGCCCGTAGTTGGCAAAACTGAATACGAAGCACCTGTGCTTGCAAAACCCGATGTAGCGGCAGTAACAGCGCCTGTGGTGGGCAGTGTGGAATACGAAAAGCCCGTGCTTGCTAAGCCGGAAGTAGTAAAGGTTTTCATACCCAATACCGATATACCGGCATTTGATATGAAGACCCAAATAAGCGCAGCGGATAATTATGCTGCGGCAGACAGGATGGTCCCCGAAGTTGGGGGAGCTGTTTTTCAGCGTCCTGTGCTTGATGCCCCTGTGGGTGTCAAGGTAGTCGTCCCCGAGATAAATACCGATACTGAACTGGCGGCTGCGAAGATACTGAAAACTATCCTGGAGTGATCGTTTATGAAAAACAATGAGATAATGGTCTCGGTGCGTTTTACAAAAGACGTAAGATCGCGCGAACTGAGTTTTCTTGTGCTGAAAAGCATAAGCCTGCGTGATCTGACTGAGGGCGTGTTCTACGGGCTGAGGAAAAAGGCAAGGAGCGGCTTTGACTACGGTTCTGCCGAGCTTACCATGACCGACTGCTACGAGATAATGAGGGAGTACCTGAAGACACATACCTATATCAACTTCAAGTACAAGTCCATTGGTTTTACGGAATGCAAGGATATCCAACAGACGCTGATCTCCAGAAACTGCATTGATTACAACAGTGTCATCCCCGAATTCGGTGACAGGAACAACGTAAAGATATTCGACCTTACACTGGAGGAACTGGGTATAGTTACCTCCACAGTGATGGATATAGACCTTTCCGCGACGGAGGGCGGAAGATCGTATATATTCACCGACAGCGACCCCGAACAGAGGACCTCTCCCTCCTATGTGGTAAAGGAGAAAAATCTGGAATACAACATAAGCACCCGCGATATAAACGTGGTGGAGCCTTCCGTTATCGAGATCGCCCCCGCAGGCGAATACCCTCAGATAGAGGGACTTGCGCTGGGCGGTTCGATGCTGACTTCCATGCTGACCATTGGTATGGGTATAGGTATGCGTGTAGCTATCACCCGTATGGGAAACAGTATGGGCGGAATGGGCAACAGCATGGTGCTTATGTCTGTGGGCATGGGTCTTGTATCGGCTACGACCATGTTTGTCAACAGCATCAGCCAGCGCAGCAGATCCCGCAAGGCGGCTGACGACTGGGTGAGCAACTACGAGACTTATATACTCAAAAAGATCAAGCAGATAATGGATTACCAGAAACAGGATATCCAGTATCTGAAAACGGTATACCCCAATGTCAAGGGGCTTTTTGACGGTGTGCGCAATGCATCGGATTCCATATTCTCACGTTCCCACAACGACGACGATTTCCTTATGATCTCATTGGGTCAGTCAAGGCAGATCGAGCCGCTGTTCACGATACAGTGTGAGGAGAAAGAGGACAGCCTTTCCGAACCCATCACCTACAGGCTGGAGGAGATAGTAAATCCAAAAGACGATACACATTTCGTTTTCAGGATCGACCAGCCCGATGAAAAGTTGAGGAACAAGCAGCGTAAATCCGAACGCAAGCGCCGCAAAATGGAAAAGAAGGCTAAGAATGTAAAGCTGACAAATATCGTATCGGTAAACAGCGTCAACGGTTCGCTGCTTTCGGATCTTGCGTATAATCTTTCGCATAACGACCCTTCGGATATAAGCGGCACCGACAAGACAAAGTCAGAGGTGGGATTCAGGTATCTCAAAGACTACAAAAATCCCAGAAACCTGCCGCCGCTGCTGTTTGAGATGAAGCACTGCGGTGCGCTGGGCGTTATCTCGGATTTTACCGACAAGAGCGGCTGTGATCCCGCTGAGAATTTCATACGCCATGTGGTGTTTGAGCTTTCCTATTATCACTCGCCCGAAAATTTACAGTTCGTGTTCTTTTTCAAGCGCAGTGATGATATCGACGAGAGGGCAAGGATGATATCCAATTACAAGTTCCTCCCTCATACCAACGAGCTTTTCAATAACTCCCTGACACAGTTCGTCTTTGACAAGAAGAGCGCAGGTGATGTGTACAGCGCACTGTTCAGCATAATGAACGAGCGCAGCGGCAGCATCAAGACCAGCGACGACAAGGGCGA
>NZ_CAMHRZ010000209.1 GCF_946187255.1 uncultured Ruminococcus sp. | reverse complement strand
CTTACATACTGCGGAGCCGATTGAGGGAAACCTTTCTGAAGAAAGGTTTTCCTGACGGCACGTTAGTGACGTTGGACTCCTTTCCAAAGACTTTTGCCTCTTTTGGGCGGGGGGCAGTCATTCTAACAAAGAATGACAGTTATTGGAATTTCTCTGTTCTGACACAGCATAGCTGCCCCCTGCCAAAAAGAAATAGAAGTTTCAGAGAGAAGCATGGGGACAGCTTTTTTTCAAAGAAGTTTCCTCAACAAATCCGCAGTATGCAGGACAGGAGATCATCGGCAGGCATGAAAAATGCGCCCGCACAATGCGGACGCATTAAGCTGTCACATATTATCAAAAGTTGATCTTCTGCCTTTATTTACCTGATAGATTATCAGCGCACCCCAAGCCATCAGCCATGTGAAATTCATAATTATCAGTATCATGATATCACCTCCGTCGAAGGGTTCATCGTTGACATTGAGGTAAGGCACTATGCACTCAGCGAGATAGAACCCCGACAGCGCGAGACTGGGCAAACTCAGCAAGCCGAAGGTCAGCCACAGGGTCAGGTCTTTCACGGGGCGCTGTTTTGAGTTGAACACCAGCAGCACTACGAACAGTATCAGGTCGGCGGGCACAGCCAGCGTCAGCAGCAGGATGTATATCTCCGAATTATCCATGCCGTGATAATCCCGCTTTTCCAGCTCTTTCCTGAAGAACTGTCCCGTATCGCAGTCGTATTCGCCCTCGACCACGAAGCCGTGCTTGTCGGTACACCACAGTTCTATATCCTTGCTGACATTGGTTATCTGCCAGCGGTCGTCACAAGTGGCGATGCGTATGGTCTTGTACTTTTTGCAGAAGTCCTTACGGTCGTCCTTGTCATAGAAATAGACATCGATATGCTTTTCCTTCACATCATCGGCACCAAAGAAATCCACGCCCCCCACAGAGGGTATCTGTTCAGCCAGCACGAAGCCGTCCTTGTCATCCCTGTATACAGCCGAACCTGCGATATCCTCATCGGTTATCTCCGCGATGTCGTCGCCCTCAGCGGGATACACCAGCACGAAAACTCTTTCGCCCTGTTCAAGCCCGTCTAAATTTATCGTGATACTGTACTGCGGCTGGCACCCGCCAAAAATGAGGGCTGCGAGTATCACCAGCGCACCGATCATCAGTTTGTATCTTTTCATTTTGTTCTCCTTAATTCGTAAGACCGTATGGCGGCAGGTGAGCAAGCATTTTTACCGCTTCCCACCCGAAGCCGCAGCCCAGCCACAGGGTAAACGCCGTCAGTACACCGTAGGCTGCGGGCATTAGCATAGTTCTTTCCGCTTTCAGCCTGTTGAACTGCACCGCCGCGAAAACCGCTTCCGCAAGAACGAGCGCATTCAGAATGATAAACATCGGGGTAACGCCCGCTGCCTCCGCCGAAGTGTAGTAATATACCTCCGCCGCAATAACAAGTACGGGCGCGATGATACCCGCTGCCGCAGCTGTAAATTTGAAAATACGCATAGTTATCCCCTCCGTGATATATACGGATGAGCGCTGCCGTTTTTACGGAAAAACCGAAAATTTCGTCACTCCGTACAAACCGCCTGCGGAAATACTGTCACATCAAACAAAAATCGCCCTCTCCCGCAGGAAAGGGCGAATAATATTCAATAGGGAAGCTATCAGTTCACAACAGCCTTCTCAGTCTCCTTGTCGAAGATGTGGATCCTGTTGGGATCAAGTGCTACCTGGATCTCATCCTGAGGTCTTGCAGTAGATCTGGGCGATACTCTTGCAGTCAGGTTGATGCCCTCGCAGGTCAGGTACAGATAAGTCTCAGCACCCATCATTTCGGTTACTTCAACAGTAGCGTTGATGATACCGGTCTTTGCAGCGGAGAGGAACATCTCTTCGTCGTGGATGCACTCGGGTCTTACACCGAGAACTACGTCCTGATTTACCAGGGGCTCCAGTGCCTCGGGATCAGCCTTGGACTCGGGAACCTCTACCTGATACTTAACACCCTTGGAGGTCTTGGTATCCTCGGAACCGAACTCAACGATGTACTTGCCGTTCTCCTTCAGCAGCTTCGCATCGATGAAGTTCATCTGAGGCGAGCCGATGAAACCTGCAACAAACTGGTTAACAGGATTGTTGTACAGATTTGTAGGAGTATCTATCTGCTGGATGTAACCGTCCTTCATAACTACGATACGGTCGCCCATTGTCATAGCCTCGGTCTGATCGTGTGTAACGTAGATGAATGTAGTACCCAGCTTCTTGTGCAGCTTGGAGATCTCGGTTCTCATCTGAGCTCTCAGCTTAGCGTCCAGGTTGGAAAGAGGCTCGTCGAGCAGGAATACCTGAGGCTCACGAACGATAGCACGACCCAGAGCCACACGCTGTCTCTGACCACCCGAAAGAGCCTTAGGCTTTCTGTCGAGCAGGTGAGAGATATCCAGGATACGACCTGCTTCTTCAACCTTTCTTGCTATCTCGTCCTTAGGGACCTTTCTCAGCTTCAGACCGAATGCCATGTTCTCAAAAACGGTCATGTGAGGATACAGAGCGTAGTTCTGGAAAACCATCGCGATATCTCTGTCCTTAGGAGCTACGTCGTTAACGAGTCTGTTTCCGATGTACAGCTCACCTTCACTGATCTCCTCGAGACCTGCGATCATTCTCAGTGTAGTAGACTTACCGCAGCCAGAGGGTCCTACCAGGATTATGAATTCCTTATCCTTGATCTCAATGTTGAAGTCGGAAACAGCGATAACGCCGCCGGCATACTTCTTATAAATTTCTCTTAATGATACGCTTGCCATTAAAAAGAACCTCCCTAATAATTTCTTCCAATCCGGACATGGTCACACTTTATACCCGAATTTAGTACACATATATCATATCAAATTTTTAACAAAGTGACAAGAGTTTTTTTAACTAAACTTTATCGATTTACTTTAGGTATATTAACGAAAATGCATGAAGTGCTGTAAAAAATTTCCAATCGGGCTATTTTCGTGCCAATAACTTTTCAACATCTTTGTGCATTATCTCCAAACACTTACCACGCTCTAAACCCCTATCCAACGGCATTTCGCCTATCGCCACACGCTCCAGACAGACCACTTTGTTGCCCAGCTTTTCAAACATACGTTTGACCTGATGGAACTTTCCTTCGTGCAAAATGAGGGTACATTCGCAAACGTTTTCGTTACTTCCCGAAAATTGCGCAGGCAGGCACTGCTCTTCCTCATCACCCTCATGAAGACCGTCTATGGTCATGCCCGCCGCCATGATATCCCTGTAGTTTTCCTCCCAGGGCTTTTCCAGTCTCACGAAATAAGTCTTGGGCACATGGGTCTTCGGGGAGAGCATTTTGTGGCTCAGCTCGCCGTCATCGGTTATCAGCACAAAGCCCTCCGTGTCCTTGTCCAGTCTCCCTGCAGGGAAAAGTCCGTCGCGGCGCATCTCATCGGGCACCAGGTCGAGGACTGTCATGCTGTCCCCCTCTTTGGTGGAACATACCACACCTGCGGGCTTGTTCAGCATTATATAGATATGCTTTTTGTATACCAGTTTTTTCCCGTCCACGATGATCTCATCGTCCGTATTGACTTTTGCATCCGATCTTGCCATAAGTTTCCCGTTGACGGTTATCTTCTTTTTAAGGCACAGCTTTTTCACATCCGCGCGGGATATATCCGCGTACTGGGATGCCACCAGCCTGTCAAGTCTCATCATCTCGCCCATAAAGCTACCTCAGCCTTTCGTCACGCAGTGCGGCAGTCAGTTTTCCTCTGCTGTCCTCTGCCAGCATTATGTCGTAGTACTCCCCCACCACCGGCGTGCCGCCCTTAGCGGAGATATTTATTATCTTCTCTTCGCCGTTCTTCCTGAACACGCGGAACTGTGCTTCTATACCCCATTGCTGTCTGTGCCAGCTGGTCAGCTGAGCCTGACAGGGCATACCGTTCTTGAAGAGTATACTGTACTGCCTTTGCTCCTTCAATGCCGATAACAGCGCCGCCCAGCCGCCGAGAGCGATGCCGCCGGTGATGACATATATCAGTATTTTCAGTGCGATATCGGGCGGGCAGTACACTTTGTACGGCTCATCGGGCAGAACATACCCCTCAAGGGTCTGTCCTGCGGAAACACGCCCGTTCGCGGTGCAGTAGGCTTCCACCCACTCTCCGTCTTCCGCCTTGTACTTCACCGTAACGCTCTGGGTCTTGCCGATGGTGACTACCTCCGTCACAGTACAGGTGACTTTCCTGCCATCCTCCTGATATTCACGGCTGAGATCAAGCCCGTGATCTATCGCCCACAGCATCACTGCGGGTATCAAAAGCCCGAAAAGTATGAACAGCACTATCGCCGATGTTATATTTGGTTTTTTCATATCTTTGCTCCTTTATCATTCCAAAAAACTGTTATAGTAAACGACATTAGAAATTGCACCTTGAGAACGAGTAAAAGTTCGATATATGCTTTTGCGAAGTTCGCAAGGCAGCAATTTCAATGTCGTTTAATATATGTCTTTGAAAAAAAGCCGCAAAAGCCAATGCTCCTGCGGCTTGATATCATATCTTCTTTATTCCCTTGACGTGTGCCGCCAGTTTGGATATATCTGCAACATTTATCTCTCCGTCGCCGTTCACATCCGCGCGTGAAACATAGTCATCCGAAAGGGGTGCATTGCCCTTGACGTGCGCAGCCACCAGAGATATATCCGTAACATCTATACGGTAGTCGGCATTCACATCTCCCTTTGCGGGCGTGTCGGGAGGAAAGAAAGGAAGCCTTTCCTCGTTCTTTACCAGCACTGCGTTCATGCCCATCTCGTCATAGCGCTGATGCAGCAGTGCCATATCATAAGTGGTATTTCCTACCAGCGGGTCGGAGACATACACCACTCCCGCATTGTAGTCATAGCCCGTCAGCACCACGCAGTGTTCCCAAGCCTTCCAGGTGACTGTCTTGCCTTCGGGGGTCGTCCAGCTGTCGGTGTAGTATGTCTCATGCAGATCACCGTAGGTTATCCATATAAGCACAGGGTCGTCTTGGGCTATGTAGTCCGAAAGCAGATGATCGAAGGAAGTGCCCGAAAGATCTCTGACCTCTGCCTTCAAGCCGTTGGCGCTGATATAGTTATGCGCAGTGGTGACTATACATGGCGCAAGACAGCCGTAGGCGTTCCATTCGTATTCGGGGTCGCCCGCAAAGGTGGTCCTGAAATCCGCACCGTACAGCACGCCGTTATACCAGTAGAATTCCTGCTTTGGCAGATATTTCCTCGCAAGTGTCAGCTTGTCGGTATCATATCCCAGATGCCGCAGAAGTATGGTCAGCGATGTGACCTCACAGCCTGTTGGCAGTTCGGGCTTTTGCAGGATATTTTCCACTTCTATCGTATGGGCTGTATCCGTCCCGGGCGTGACTGCCGCAGACGGCAGCGCAGTATACAGCATCATCACCGATGCAGTCAGCGCAGAGATCAGCTTCTTCACAGCTTTTTCCTCCCCTCAGTCATCCAGCTTGTCAAGGTACATTTTTATATACTTCTTGTGGTTGTCAAACAGCATCAGGAACACGCCCAATGCTCCTATCCCCAGGAATATCAGCGCTCCCTTGACGGAACCGCCCGCGTAAGTCCCCAATGCGCACAGCAGTGTGAACAGCACCAGCACCGCCGCAGATATATAGGCATACAGCGGCTTGCGGAAACTGCCCTCCAGCAGACAGCCTTTCTCGGTCTCGGTCATCTTTCCGTAAAAACCCGTGGAACCGCCGTCGCGCTTTTTGGCGCGGTGGTAGAACAGCTGCACCTCATCGCCCTCTATCCTGCCGTAGTATACGCTTTCAGTGCGGTACTTCTTCATGAATTTGCTGAGGCTCAGCACGTTCATGGATGACTTGTACTCCACCATATCGCCCTGAAGACGCTTTTTCAGCTTCTTCTTGTTCAGCGCCGTATCCAAAGAGTATTTTTCAGGCATCGGTATCTCCGCTTTCTTCCTGCTTGTCGGGGTAGTCGGCAGGATCGAACACCTTGTCGTTGATCTTTATCTCGCCGCCCGCCTTTGTATGGAAGAGCATACCATATATTGTGCCGCAGTGGGTACACCTGAACTGGTGGA
>NZ_CAMHRZ010000208.1 GCF_946187255.1 uncultured Ruminococcus sp. | reverse complement strand
TCGCGGAGCACAACACAGGCGCATTCGCCAACCACTTCATAACCTTCTCCGAGAGCCCCCGTCTGGTGGAGATAAAGGGCGAGGACATCGTCGAAAAGGCGCAGTACTGCCGTACCTTCAACGAGATAGCAAACACTGATCTGGAGGCAGTTTTCAAGCTGATACTGAAGACGGCGATAAACAACCGTGTTCGTCAGTCAGAGCTGCCCAAGAAGATATACATAATCTCGGATATGCAGTTCGACTACTGCGTAACAGGCGGAAACAACGAGGTGCTGTTCCGCGCCGTAAAAAAGCTGTACAGCAATTACGGCTACAAGCTGCCCGATGTGGTATTCTGGAACGTGAACAGCCGCTCCGACGCGATGCCCGTTACCCGCTCCGAGACAGGAGCAGCACTGGTATCGGGATATACTCCCTCGGTGTTCGACATGGTCATGGGCGGAGATATCTCCCCCGAGGCTGTGATGAACAAGGTGCTCTCATCACAGAGATATGCAGCGGTAAGAGCTGCATGAGCATACACATAAAACGATCCCCGAAGCGTCACACTGACAGCTTCGGGGATCTATTCTTATTCAGTTATTTTCGCTTTTATGGACTCAGCTGAGCTCGGTACCGCCCCACTCCACAACTGTAAAGCCCTTTCTCTCAAAGGTCTCAAGCTGCTGAGGCTCGATGTCCACGGAATCTTCAAGAGGCTTATATGCCATGAATACGCGGAGCATACTGTCGGGCGCGGGAGTGATGTCAAGCTTTGCGGTGTCGGTATATGCCTTGCCCTGGAAGGTGATGAGATTGTACGCATTGTGCTCCATTCTGGGCAGCCAGTATACGATGAATTCGTTCATCTCATCCTCGGTAAGTCCCATATATGTCAGCTTTTCCTTCAGGAAGCTCTCGGTATCTGCGCCTGCTACACAGAATCCCTTTGACAGGTCGAACTTAGTGGTGCAGTCCACGCTGTCCCAGAAAAGGTATCTGTGGTGTGTGCCGTCAGCCTTGTTAAGGAGCGAGCCGTCGGGATAGGCGGTAACGTCCCAGCCGCCGTTATATCTGGGGTATGTTGTTGAGAGTCTGGACTCGGTAAGTTCAAGCTCAACATGAACATCGGTCTCCTCCTGAGGATAGAGATAAATAACGGGCTTATCTATCAGTTCATATTTAAATTCGATATTCTTCTCGCCGTCACAGCTAACTCTTACCCAGCCTCTTTCAGTCTCTGTTATCTCAGCATATACCCAATCGGGAGACTCAGGATCATAGCCGTACTCCGTGAGATTGGTGCCCATGGGAACAGTCTTCAATACCTCATACTCGGTCCCGGGGCCTGCATACAGTTTTCTGTCGGGTCCTGTTATTATGAATTCACCATGGGTAGTAGAGAGCTTTTCGGGCCATACGGGCATAGAAAGACTTTTCAGCAGCGCTCGTCTCATAGCAGGGAGGTCGAGCGAGTTTATGCAGTTATCGCGGCAGTAATCTGCGGCTTCCCAATTTTTGAGCTCTGCATCGGAAGCTCCTGTGAGCCATCTCTGCACCAGTATCAGATCGGAAACAGCAAGCCTTCTGTCACCGTTCACATCGCCATATGGTCTCCATTTCAGCTTGCAGGTGACCTCTCTGTATTCCGGTGTTTCCAATGTAGGCTCAATATCATTGATATCATATGCACCCGCAGGTGAATCGTATTCAAATGCGTAGCTCCAGTTCTCCGAATAGGCATTTTCGTCATCTACTATACAGGGATTAGTTGCAATATCAAATATCCTGCTTGTTGCAGGTACGCCCTTTGTTGTGGCAAGAAGATATATATTGCGGCTGTCATCATCGGGAATGTCTATGAGCTCTCCCGTGTCTGCATCAATGAAAGAGAACTGTGTATTGATCTTTCTGTAGGGAGACCAGTTGAGCACAACAGAACAGTTGTCCTTTATCTCGAATTTTCCCTCTGTGGAGACAACAGGCTCGGTATCCGAGAATGTCCTGCCCCTCCTCCACTCAACTTCTGCCATGCCGTCAGCCACGGGCTTATAGACAAAAACCGAGGAGATAGAGGAGATAGGTGTGTCGTCAACGGGCTGAAGCTCAAAGAGGGCGCACTGCGACTCCATGAACTCCTCTATCCTGCCCTCGCCGCTCTGCTCCATTCTCACGGAAGCACCTGCGCTGGGGTTGTAGCTGGTCCAGTATGCGATATAACCGTCGTGAACCGAGACCTCACCGTATTTCATGACAAAATCATTGTACTCGGGAACACTGTCGGGGAGCCAGCTGTAAATGTCGGTCTCAACAGTATTGCCGTCCTTGTTTTCAAAGCTGAATTTCTTTGTGGTGACATATTCACCGTCGTCATTCTTTTTATTCTTGTTCTGCCATAAGACTGTCAGGTCCTCGCCCGGCATTACACGGAACATCTCCACCGCAAAGGCATCCTGTGTCTTGCAGTCCTGCCAGTGCTCAAAGAAGCTGTAATCGTGAGAATAAAGACCTATGCTGTCACAGTACTCATTATAAGCATTTACCGCGTCCATGTCATCTGGATCGGGCTTCTGCGGTATCTCAAGCTCAAAGAACTGCTGACCTGCGCTTGCGGGAGTATTGATATCCGCCATGCTGCCCGAGATGCCGAACTTATAGTCGTTCTTCATGAAGTGTGGAACGATCCTCATCATGCAGATATAATTATCAGCCACATAGCATTTTCCGTGCTCATTATAAAGCTTCATTGCTTCTGCGAAGTTTGTGGGTGTCCAGTCGGGAAGTGTGCCTATGATGGACTCGTGATTGTTCTCGGCGGCAGCTGCCGTCAGCTGCACAGGTGCCGCAGATGCCATCATAAGAGCTGCTGTCATCAGTGATATCAGTGTTTTTTTCATGTCAATTCCTCCATTCTGTTTGAGATAAAAAATGCACGATCGTTTATATGCCTATTATATCCCCGTATTGCGTAAAAGTCAAGCTATATCGCTCAATAGTTCCCCAATACCTTGCAGTACTCCCTGCAGGCGGTGCGATAGCACTGATATGCCTGATAAAGTACAACGTCCTCATCGGGGTCAAGGTCGGGATCGGTTATCCATTTCGATCGCTTCCACTCATAGTTGGTCGCTTCATCATTAACGGTGACGGTCTTTCCCGAGGTGAGATAGAATGTCAGCTTTGACCGCGTCCATGTTTCCTCATCATCCTGCAGATACTTGTACAGCAGCGAGCCCGATCTCTCTTTGCGCTCGCGATAGCTTCTTGTGCATTCATAGTGGGAATACTTTGTGTCCTCTATCTCTGCATAGTAAAGCTTCCTGTGTCTGTGCAGGGTCTTTATCACCACATGGTCATCATTTATGATGAGCCTTGCACCGTATATCCTTTCGGCTATATACAGAAAGATGAATACCACCTCGGCTATTCCGCAGACTGCTGTCAGACGTATCAGTACCAGCGTTGGGAATACAAATGTAACGTCCAGCCCCACGATAAGGAATATCGCCAGAGCCGCTATAATGACTATCCACGGAAGGGCTATCCCCCAGCGGTACAGAGATGATATATGTTTTATCCTGAACTTCATTACAGTCACCTCACTCAACAGTCAACTGTTCCGATCTTTCGGTTTACTTATCCTGTTCTGCATTTGAATAACGCTTTTTGAGCTGTTGGTTCATTACAGAAGCGTGCTTTTTGTCCACAAGATAGTGAACAGAGCAGGTGAACAGATATATGCACACCACCGCAAGGAAGGTAAGCAGCACCGACAGCGGCGTTATGCTGCACCAGCCGAATGCCTTCAGCATCAGCAGCGTTGCTCCGAATATCACAAGAAAATGGATGCCCCACAGTATCAGCGACAGTCTGACGCTTTTGGTGTCAAAGCAGAGCAGTACTGCCGAGGGGAGGGCGGTTATAAAGCCGCTTAGCAGTATCTCCCACAGGATAACGCTGTTCATCTGCTGCCCCGTCGCTGTCAGGAATATAGCAGCTGCGATCAGTACAGCCGTGGTTATGTCCACAAAATAATGCAATAATGATACAAAGAATTCCTTTACCATCATTCGACCTCCTCAATGCCGAGCTTGACCTTCAGGCTGTGTACATACTGCCTTGAGATCACTACCTTTTCGCCGTTTTTAAGATGAGCCTCCAGCTTGCCGCTGAAAAGCGGTGAAAGGTAATCTATTTTCTCCATGTTGACTATCATTGACTTTGAACATCGCACAAAATCCATAGGTGCGAAAAGCTCCTCCAGCTCATAGAGCTTGTACTTGACCTCATAGACGTCGGAACGGTAATATGCGAAAACGCGGTTCTCGTTCGACTCAAAATAGTATACGTCCTGATAGTTCAGCCGCACTATCTTATCGTCCATATAGCCTGTGAGCTCTGTATTCGCAGTCTGATATGAAAGCAGCATGGAGATGAGTCTCTGATCGGGTGACGCGCACCTTACGATCACAACATCTTCATCGCCCGCCTGAGGGGATTCGATTATAATTCTCATGATCTGCCTCCGCTTTTGTAGTTTGGTTATTACGGTGTCATATGCTGAGTGTGCCGCCGTGCCGCAGCTTGTATACAGGTGCACGGTCTTTCATGTATCTCTCAAAATCCGAGGTATCTATGTTTTTGCTGAATGGTGGGAAGGTGTCGTCAAAGTGCGTCAGCAGGACCGCTTTCGGCTTCAGCCTGCCATATATGTCCGCTGCGATATCGCACAGCCTGTCCGAGCCCTGATAAGGGAAAAACGCCAGATCAGCGCCCTTGGGATAATCCGTATCCTCCGCCAGTGCAAGGCTTCCCAGTATGAGTATGCGCCTGCCGCCGATCTCTATGAGATAGCACAGGGTCTCCTTCTTTTCAAGGCAGGAGGTGAACTTTCTGACCTTTCCCACAAGGTCCCTGCGGTTCTGTATCACCCGCCTGCTGCACAGCGTCCTCACGCAGTCGCAGGCGTTCAGCCGTATGTGAGCGCCCTGATAGGCTGTTATCCTGAAGTCCCCCACCGAAAACACCGAGCCTGCCCTTATAAGGCGGAGATTTTTCTTGGGGACGCCCTTTTTCAGCAGCGACTGATAGGGCGCACGGGTGCAGTAGACCGCCGTGTCCTTATGTGCTATCTCGGCGATACTGCCGATATGGTCGTAGTGTCCGTGTGAGACAAGTATATTACGGCAGTGCGCAAATGCGTCCGCCGCCACCTTTATCCTGCTGTCAGGGAACGGAAAAAACGGGTCAATAAGGAGCTGAGAACTGCCGCTGGCGATCCGAACGGAAGCTGTGCCGTACCATGTAATCTCTATTCTGTTTTCATCCACGCATGATCAGCTCCTTCGCTGTATGTTCACTTCATTGTAACATATCCCGTGATAATATTCAATGGCAGAGCGAAAAAAAAAGCACATCCGCTCCCCGACTGTCGCAAGCGAACACAGCCTGTTCGTATCATATATATGATAACACAGATAAGAATTGACTGTCAATGCAACTTACCCCCCGAAAAACGCAACTTACCTCGCGGATATGCATCTTACCGGAAAACTGTTGACACACCGGTGATATGGCTGTATAATCATAAAAAACCAAAGGAGGCGTCTGTCATGACATTCAGGATAAGGCACGAGACAAAAACCGTTCTGTTCATAGCTCTTGCAGCTATGCTGTTATTCTTTTTATTTATGTTCCTTTCAGTTATTTCACTGTTCCTGATTATCGTTTCTACGGTCTTTATGGCAGCCGCACTGGTCTGCGCCCTGCTGTACTTTATCGAACAGGCTGTGGGGACCTCCATTATCATAGAGGACAGCGATATTACCGTAAAGCGCCTCCGGAAAAAGAATACCATAGCTCTCAGCGATATCATCGACGTCCGCATCGAGCCATACAAGCGATATCGTCACCCCTCCCGCGGCGCAACATACACGGAGTTTCGTATGCGTATGACCATTGACGTTGAAAACGGCGATGAAATAGTTCTTACCGACAAGGCAACGGTAGCGGATAATGCCGCAGGTTTTCTGACGGGAAGGCACAAAAGGCTCCCCGATGAGGACGTTCCGCTGTACCAAGCCTATCAGGTGATACGATCAAAGCTATACTGAGCCTTACACGAAGAAAAGGACTTCAGATCACGCAGGGTCTGAAGTCCTTTTCGTTTTACATTATATTTCGGGGAGAGAGGTTATCTTG
>NZ_CAMHRZ010000207.1 GCF_946187255.1 uncultured Ruminococcus sp. | reverse complement strand
ACAAATAGTTGTTTTGAATTTAATGAATCCATGAAATATTCTTTGAAAGTTCTTGAAATTTATGTTAATATGTGGTATAATATAGTTGCAATCGACAGGACATGACAGCTTAAAAGGAGGTTTGTATGGATTATCAATTATTCGTTGATGGTATCGATGCTGCGGCGAGCGTATACTCGTTTGACGTACTTCCCGACGGGAGTTTTGGTGAGATCCGTCTGATGGCGGTAAACAAAGGCTTTTTTGGCTTTTTCAGTCTGAACCCGAACGCGCCCGAGTTCGTTCCGGGTATGCCATACCGGAAATTTTTCCACGATCCGAATTTTGAAAGCTTCTGCTATAAATGTGCAAGCAAGCGGGAACCGCTCTATTCCTATGTAAATGCTCACGGTGCCTGGCTGAGCGGTCAGTATCTCCCTTTGTACAGTGAGGAGGAAGATACATTATACTGCTGTTATATATTAAAGATAAGCAAACAGATGGAGTCGGAAGAACTTGCCAAGCGCTCCTCCGAGATCGCGCGGGAAGTGCTTGAAATGAGTATCAAACTGCACAAGAATCAGGATTTCATCAGTGCTGTGGCTGAAACTGCGGGTGATATCCGCAGGATATGCTGCTCGGAAAGATGCTCGGTGGTGTTGGTCGATCGTACAAATAAGGAGTGTACATTCGTCAATGAGAACGGTGCCAATGAGAGTTATCTCAACGGGCTTGCAGCAAGTATGCGCTGTTCTCCCTATGATATGGCAATGAGATGGGAGGCTGATCTGCGGGGCAGCGACTGTCTGCTGCTGGACGATCTTTCTGTGCTTAAAGATAGGGATCCCGAGTGGTATAACTCACTGGACGAAAAGGAGATCAGGAGCATAGTGCTGTATGCCGTTCGTTTCAACAACGAGCTTATGGGCTTTATATGGGCAGCAAATTTTGATGTGGAAAAGATCATGAGCATCAAGGAGACTCTGGAGCTGTCAACATTCTTTCTGGGTGCGATTATCGCAAATCATCAGCTTCTCGGTCGGCTGGAGACACTGGGTATGTACGATGTACTTACAGGGGTCATGAACCGCAATGCGATGAACAAGCGGGTCGATCAGCTGAATGCGGATAAAGGCGCACTTCCCGCTGTGATGGGAGTAGTTTTTGCCGATCTCAACGGTCTTAAAACCGTCAATGACAGCGGCGGACACGATGAGGGCGACAAGCTGCTTAAACGGGCGGCAGGTCTGTTGAAGAGAGCATTTGATGAATATGAGATATTCCGTGCGGGCGGTGATGAGTTTGTTATTATCTGCCAGGATATTACCGAGGACGAACTTGCAAGCCGCACCGCAGAGCTCCGCAGGCTGGCGGCTGATACCGATAACGTCAGCTTTGCGGTAGGTACGGGCTTTTTCACGGGGGATTATGATGTCATAAATGCTATGCAGATCGCTGATGAAAGGATGTACATCGACAAACAGGAGTATTACAGGCTCAATCCTGAAAAAAAAAGACGCCACGGCAGCGGATAGTCTGAAAAAGTACAGCATTATACAGCCGCAGGATCATTGCAATTGTCCTGCGGCTGTTCGGTCCTTATATGCGCGGGATATGTGTATGCCTGTCCAAAAAAATTCTTACTATATTTGAAAAACCTCTTGAAATTTGAAAAATAATGTGCTATAATATTCTTTAGAGAAAAAAAATGTACATCATTTCGGATGAATAGGAGTTTTATATTATGAGGTGTCCCTTTTGCAGTCATGAGGATACGAGGGTCATAGATTCAAGACCCAGTGAGGGCAAAAAGCGCAGAAGGCGTGAGTGTCCCAAGTGCGGCAGACGTTTCACGACGTATGAGGTGGTGGAAAAGCCGCTTCTTATGGTATATAAAAAGGATGGCTCGTTTGAACCGTTCGACAGGCAGAAGCTGATAAAGGGCTTGCAGAACGCCATCAAAAAGCGTCCCGTAAGCGTTGAGCAGGTGACTACTCTTGTGGATGATATAGAGAACACCTATGCGAACAAGATGCAGACAGAGACCACCACAGGCGAGATAGGCGACATGGTGCTGAATGAACTGAAAAAGCTGGATCATGTGGCGTATGTGCGTTTTGCTTCGGTGTATAAGGATTTCAACGATGTTGATTCCTTTATACAGATAATATCCGAGCTTTCACAGAAATGATAATTAATGATAAATATCCCAACTCAAATACTGACGACCGAAAGGGACTGTTGCGATGCAGCAGTCCTTTTTGTACGTTTTGCGGGGCTTTACTTTTTCTTCAAAATGTGCTATTATATTATTTATAAATAAGTAAGGAGAATTTAAAATGAAAGAGATATCCGAAAGGAGAAGTATACGAAAGTATACTTCCGAGCCTGTTGATGCAGAGATCATAAAGGCTGTTCTCCGTGCGGGGATGCTGGCACCTTCTGCCAAAAACAGGCAGCCCTGGAAATTCTATGTGTACAGCGGGAACAGTAAGGCGGTACTTCTCGATGAGATGGAAAAGGGGCTTATCCGCGAACGAGAGGGTGAAAAAACTCTGCCCGATTCGTATAACGGGCTTCCGGATGCTTTCAACACCCTGCGCATAATGCGTGAAGCGCCTGTTATCATTATGGTGGAGAACACCAACGGCAGTTCGCCCTTTTTGCCTGTCAGTGCGGATGATAGGATCACGGAGATCTGCGATACCCTCTCTGTAGGCGCGGCTGTACAGAATATACTGCTGACAGCACAGGAAATGGGCTACGGCACCCTGTGGGTGGCAAACACCTGCTTTGCTTATAATGAACTGGCTGAGTTTGCAGGCATCAGCGGACAGCTGACAGGAGCGGTAGTTTTGGGCGTGCCCGACGAAAAGCCCTCTGCCCGACCGCGAAAGCCGGAGGACGAGGTCATAATATTCAGATAAAACGGAGTGTAGATAATGTCAAAGTCAAAGAATAATAAAGCCGCAGCAAAGGTCAGAAGGATAGCGGTACTGGCGGCGCTGCTGGTCGTTACGGGGGCAGGCAGTGCGGCAGTCATCGCAGGTTATCTGAAAAACCGCCCTTCGGCTTTGGAGGAAAGCAGCAGCGCTGTTGCTGTAACTGTCAGTGAAAAGAGTTCTTCTGAGGTCATACCCGCCGAGAGCGAGACTGCCGAAGAAAAGCCCGAGATAAAGGATGACAGTGCTCCCGCAGAGGAAAAGACCGAAAGCAAGGCTGATGAGAAAAAGCCTGCGGAAAAGACGGATAGCTCCGCTGATGAGAGCAAAGCGGAAAAGCCAAAGGAAAACTCTCTTCCAAAGGATGAGAGCATTGAAGCGATAATGGACGATATGACACTGCACGAGAAGGTATGCCAGATGTGCATAGTCACTCCCGAGGGACTGACAGGCTACGGGCTTGTTACCGAAGCGGGAGATGCAACGGTGTCAAGTCTCAGCGAGTACCCTGTGGGCGGGCTCATCTATTTTGCGCAGAACCTTGTGAGCGTCGATCAGACCAAGAACATGATATCTTCTGTACAGTCCGGCAACAGCACCGTGTCGGATATACCGCTTTTCATCGCAGTCGATGAAGAGGGCGGCGGAGTTGCAAGGTGCGCGGATCAGCTGGGGACGACTTCCTTCCGCCCTATGTATGAATACCGCTTTGACGGCACGGACACCGCATACAGCAACGCCTACACCATAGCACAGGATATCTCCGCACTGGGATTTAACGTGGATTTTGCGCCTGTGGCGGACACCTGGACAAATCCCGCAAATACCGTTATCGGCACGAGGGCTTACAGCGATGATTACAGTGAAGCCGCAAAGCTGGTGGCATCGGCGGTAAAGGGTTTCAATGACGGCGGAGTTATATGTTCGGTCAAGCATTTTCCGGGACACGGTGATACTTCTGCGGATTCTCACTACGGTGCCGCAGCTTCCTATCAGACAGCGGATGAACTTATGGCAGGGGAGTATCTGCCGTTCAAAAGCGGCATTGCGGCAGGTGCTGAGATGGTCATGGTGGGGCATATCAATATGGTGAATATTGACGATACCCCCGCGTCTGTATCCTACACGATGATAACGGGCGAACTTCGCGGAAAACTGGGCTATGACGGCGTAGTTATAACAGACTCACTGGCGATGGGTGCAATGGCAAACTATTACAGTTCCGATGAGATAGCGGTAAAGGTCATTCAGGCAGGTGGAGATATACTATTGATGCCTTATGATCTGGCTTCTGCTGTTAACGGCGTTGAGAATGCGGTGGCTAACGGAGATATATCAGAGGAACGCATCGATGAGAGCGTTTATCGCATACTGAAACTGAAAAAAGACAGAAATATACTATGATACGGAGGTAAAACTATGTACAAAAAGATCTCGGCAGTATTATGCGCAGCGATCCTGGCAGCACAGACATTCACCGTCAATGCGGAGGATGTGGCTAAAAAGGTCTCAAAGGGCGATCTTACAGGCGATGGCATGATAAACGTCACCGACATATCGAAGCTGGCGGCACACGTCAAGGGCGTAAAGGCGCTGGATGGGGATATAAAGTCTGCCGCCGACCTTAACGGCGACGGTGATATCAACGTTACAGATATTTCCATACTCGCGGCGCATATCAAGGGCATACGCACCATCGACGGCAAGGACTCCACTCCGATACCCGAATACAAGACCAAAGCAGAGGAAAAGCTGGCAGAAATGACCCTCCACGAAAAGGTGTGCCAGATGTTCATAGTCACTCCCGATGCACTGGCAGGGGAGTACCCAATGACCTTTGCGGACAGCTATCTGGATAACAGTCTTTCAAGATACCCTGTGGGCGGCTTCATCTTTTTTGCCGAGAACCTTACAAGTGAGTCACAGACAAAGGCTTTTATCAACGATACTCAGGCGATGAGCAGCAAGTACTCCGATATACCTCTTTTCTTCTCCGTAGATGAGGAGGGCGGCACTGTTGCAAGGTGTGCGCAGAAGCTGGGAACTACAGCCTTCTATAATATGTACACCTACAAGGACTACGGCACGCAAACTGCCTACAAAAACGCCTGGACCATAGCCAACGACCTGGATTCACTGGGATTCAATCTGGATTTTGCCCCTGTTGCGGACACCTGGTCGAACTACAATAATACTGTCATCGGCTGGAGGGCGTACAGCGACAATTTCAGCCAGACAGCGGAACTGATATCTTATGCGGTAAAGGGTTTCAGGGACGGCGGAGTTGCCTGCACATTGAAGCATTTTCCGGGACACGGTGATACCGAAGCCGACTCCCATCTGGGAATGGCTTGTTCCTATAAGACCATATCTCAGCTGGAGACACAGGAGTATCTTGCCTTTGAAAGCGGCATAGCAGCAGGCGCGGATATGGTCATGGTGGGGCATATCACCATGTCGAACATCGACGGTCTGCCCGCATCCATCTCCCCGACTATGGTAAACGGCGAGCTTCGCGGGAAGCTTGGATATGACGGCGTAGTCATAACTGATGGACTTGGTATGGGCGCAGTTGCCAACTATTACGGCAGTGCCGAACTGGCGGTAAAATGTGTGCAGGCAGGTGATGATATACTGCTCATCCCCGCAGATCTTCCGTCGGCAGTCAAGGGTATTGAGGATGCTGTGAAGAACGGTACACTTACCGAAAAGCGCATAGATGAAAGTGTACTGCGTATACTCTCGCTGAAAGAAAAGCGCGGTATGCTCAAATGATGCATTGCGGACATAAATGACAAAAGAATTTTAGGCTTATGCCCATACAGTAGTTTTGCCCCAAAGCAGTTTATCGGCTTTGGGGCATCGATTTTGCGGATTTATATAGTTGGATCGCTATCGTTACTTGACTGCTCATATAAATGAAGTTCACTTTCCGCTCTTCCTGTAAAAAACAAAACCGTCCTCTTCTTTTATGATCTGATACCCCAGTTTTTTGTAAAAAGCATTTGTCCGTACATTCCAGCGCGGAGTGTCCAGCTCAAAATCTGCGGCAAAGGGGTAGTTCTTTTCTATGCACTCCATTAAACGGATCCCGTAGCCTTTTCTGTGATAAACGCTGTCAATAAAGATCCTGCCGATATATACACTGTTTTTGGTTTCATCAGGGAATATGACAGCTGCCCCCACAATATCTTTCCCTACCATTGCCAGGTACAAATGTCCCTCCCGAACCATCTGTGTATGCCATTCCAGCGAATCATATCCGGGCGGGC
>NZ_CAMHRZ010000206.1 GCF_946187255.1 uncultured Ruminococcus sp. | reverse complement strand
GCGGCCTTGGCGATGATACCTACATCTTCAACAAGGGCTACGGCAATGACGTTATCAACGAGCAGAGTGTTGGTTCGGCTGCTGACAGAGTTGTATTCGGCGAGGGCATTTCCCTCAATGATATTGAAGCGACCGCAGACGGCAATGATCTTGTACTGTCAATAAAGGGTACAGAAGACAGCCTGCGCATAGTAAATCAGTATGCTTACAGTGACTACCGTGTTGAGAGCTTTGAGTTTGCGGACGGTACTGCTGCCAGCTTCAACCTTTCCACCAACAGCTTCGATATTACGGTAAAGGGCAGCGACTTCGATGAGATGATCAGCGAGCAGACTGTGATACTTGACGAAGTATACGATGACAGCCTGACTACTGACAATCTTGCCATCGACGAGGATGATATGCTCATCACAGAGTTTTCAGCTGCTCCAAAGCTCAGCAGCGAAAGCAGCGATCTGTCTGATATGACAGACGTACAGGCTATGATACTGGCAGAGAATATGTCGGCATTCGGCGGCGGAAACAATGTTTATGATACTGTAAACAATACCACGGAGGATAATTCGTCTCTCGGCGACCTGTTCACAGCAGCACAGATCTGATAAATACGCTTGAAATATGCAGTGGCTTTATGCGACTGCATATTTTCAAGTATAAGGAGTTTTTATATGGAAAAACAACAGGACAGCGGACTTGTCTGCTTTCTTATAGTTATGAAATTTCTGGGTGTACCTGTCACAAAGGAGCAGGCAGAGAGCCTGAGTGTCCTTGAAAACGGTGAAAAGACCTCAGAGACGGATATAGTCACTTCTGCAAAGGCTTTGAAGGTCCGGGCGAAGATATGCAGGCTGAAACCTGCTAAACTCAGCGATGTAAGATCACCTATTATCGCAAAAGACATGGACGGTGAGTTCTTCATAATAGCCCGCTCCGAAGGCGAGGAGTTCATGCTGATGCGGCCGGGAAGCAAGAAAACGGATATAGTCAGCCGTGCGGAGCTTGGTGATATGTGGGACGGCACAGCCATACTCATGACAAGGAAAGGCATCATAGACAGAGAGGCTGTATTCAGCTTCAAGTGGTTCATACCCACCATACTCAAATTCAAGAAAGAATTCATACAGGTACTTCTGGCAGTGTTCGTTGTCCAGCTTATGGGTATACTCACGCCGGTCATGACGCAGGTAGTGGTGGACAAGGTGCTGGTACACCGCAGCATATCCACGCTGAATGTTATATCGATAGGTATAGCCATAGTTTATATCCACGAACTGGTACTCAGCCTTGCGAAAAACTATGTGTTCACCCACACCACCAACAGGATAGATGTTATGCTGAGCCACAAGCTGTTCTCACACCTGTTCTCTCTGCCGCTGAAATACTTTGAATCCCGAAGAGTTGGTGAAACAGTGGCAAGAGTACGTGAGCTTGACAGCATACGGAGCTTTCTGACAGGCACTCCCCTTTCGTCAATGATAGATATAGTGTTCATCATAGTCTATATCGTAGTGCTGCTGCTGTACAGCAAGATGCTGACTGTCATAGTGCTGTGCTCGATACCCGTGTATGCACTGCTTTCCGCGATAGTCACACCCATGTTCAAAAAGCGCCTGGACGAAAAGTTTGAAACAGGAGCCAATACCCAGTCCTTCCTTGTGGAAGCGATAACGGGCGTACAGACGGTAAAGTCCTATGTGCTGGAAAAGAAGTTCGAGAAGAAGTGGGGCGACCTGCAATCGGACTATGTAAGAGCAAGCTACAAGACCTCAATGGTGTCTGCATCGTCGGGGTCAATAGGTCAGTTCATACAGAAAGTATTCGACCTGCTGATACTCTATTTCGGCGCAAAAGCTGTTATCGACGGTAATTTCACGGTGGGTCAGCTGGTGGCATTCCGTATGCTGTCGGGCAGGGTCAGCGGACCCGTGCTCCGTCTTGTACAGCTCTGGCAGGAATACCAGCAAGCATCTCTCTCGGTAAAGCGCATAGGAGATATATTCAATTCACCAACTGAACCCGTGCTCGGCAACAGCAGATCGCTGCCCGCTGTAAAAGGAAAGATCAACTTCGATCATGTAAGGTTCAGATACGACCCACGCGGCGGCGAGGTCATCAAGGGCATGAGCTTCGATATTGAAGCGGGTACAATAGTAGGTATAGTCGGAAGGAGCGGCTCAGGAAAAAGCACCATATCCAAGCTGGTGCAAAGACTCTATATACCTGAGGGCGGCAAGATAACCATAGACGGCATGGATATCTCTATGGCAGACCCCGCTCAGCTGAGAAAACAGATCGGTGTGGTATTGCAGGAGAACTTCATGTTCAACGGAACTGTTGCAGAGAATATCGCCATACACTACCCTACCGCATCCTTTGACAGGATAGTCGAATGCGCCACCATAGCGGGCGCACACAACTTCATCATGGAGCTGCCCAACGGGTATGATACCGTCATCGGTGAAAAGGGCGTAGGTCTTTCGGGCGGACAGAAGCAGCGCATAGCCATCGCAAGGGCGATACTCGCAGACCCCAAGATACTTATCTTCGATGAAGCGACTTCCGCACTTGATTACGAGTCCGAGAGCCTTATACAGAACAATCTGAAAGATATTTGCAAGGGCAGGACAGTGCTTATCATAGCCCACAGGCTCTCCACCCTTAAAGATGCCCATAAGATAATGGTCATAGACAGAGGCAGCCTGGCGGAATATGACACCCACGATGCTCTGATGAAACAGGGCGGACTTTACAGGCATCTTTACGATCAGCAGAAGAGAGGTGAGGTCGATGAATAATAAGCTGACTGAATATGTGCTGAAACACAGCAAGACCAGAGACAGAGAGCTTAAATACGATTTCATGCCCTCACTGCTGGAGATCATCGAGCGCCCCGCACACAAGGCGGGCACGGTGATAATATTCAGTATATTCACTTTGTTCGCGGCGGCGATAATCTGGGCTTGCTTATCAAAGGTAGATGTGGTCATTACTGCATCGGGCAGCCTTCAGCCAAAGGGCAATGTAGGGCAGATAAGATCCAATGCGACCGGCATGATCAAGACTGTCAACGCAAAAGAGGGTATGTTCGTTAAAAAGGGCGAACTGCTCTACGAGCTCGATACAGAAGCGCTGGACATAGACATCGACGGGCTGAAAGAGAAGCAGAAGCTGTGTGAGGACAGGATAGAAGTATACGATACCCTGCTCACCGAAGACGAAGACGCGGTCATAGATACATCAAAGTATGACGCGGATTTCCTTGTGGAGATAAGCTCGCTGACGACCTCCCGCGATAATATAAACAGCAATATCGAAGATCTCAAAAAGGACAAGGCATCAGCGGAACTCAACAAGCAGATAGCCCGGCTTGAAGCCGACGAATACCGACTGGAAGAAAAGGAACTGCTGGCGCAGGCACAGGAGGTAGCTATACAGCAGTACGACCTTCAGCTTGAAAAGCTGGACTTACAGATAAGCACACTGGAAACGCAGTTCGATGAACAGGTCAGGCAGAAGCTGGTGGAGACCAAAGCCCAGCTGAATGATATCAACTCCCAGCTGGACAAGTACGAGTTCTCCAAAAACGCACAGAAGATCACAGCCCCCTGCAACGGATATATCGGCACCGTACAGACGCTGAACAGCGGCGATCCCGTAACAGCCTCTCAGGAGCTTGCTACGCTGATACCCGCCGATGAGGAGGTGCAGATGTTCTGTTATGTCAAGAATATGGATATAGCAGACGTTCATGAGGGCACGGAAACGGAGATAAAGCTGGAAGCATATCCCTACAATAAGTTCGGCACAGTCAAGGGCAAGGTCGTATATATAAGCCCCACCTCATTCAACAGCGAACAGATGGGGAGCGTATATCTGGTTAAGATCAAGCTGACAGACGACAATGGCATAGACATACGCCCGGGTCTCAGCGGAACGGTGGAGATCAAGACAGGCAGGCGCACTGTCATGGATTATTTCCTCTCGCCGATAATGAAAGGCTTCGGGGATAGTCTGAAAGAAAAATAGTCTTACTGTGGGAACATATTTAAGGGACCCATTTTGAAAATGTGTCGTTTCCCAAGGCAAGTGCGATAAAGGAATACAGACATCTGATCAAAGGCTGTGCAGCATAAGCTGCGCAGCCTTTTTTGTCATGATCTTTGAAGTCAGGGAGAAGGCTCGTTCTGACTGCGTTCAAGCACTGACATACTCGCAGAAAAACGCAAGGACGGCACCTATCACGAAGCATACTCCTGCAAGATGTACAAGACTCCCCGCAAGGAAAAATCTGACGGCGGGATGACCTGTCAGCGGGTGGGGATATATTATCGATTTATTGATAAATTAAAGAGTATTAATAGTAAAAATGTGGCATAGGAATGACAGAAAAAAGCGCGTAATAAGTGAGAAAAGTGCTGCACAGGGGCTTGACAAAAGGAATACAATGTGGTATAATATGAAACCGTAAGGAGAGAAGTCATCACAAAGGTCTGTGACGATCTCATCGGCGAAAAAACAGTGAGGTTTTATGCAGACTGTCCGGATTCAGATGCCAAGCGGCTCACACTCCTTGAAGGACAGATACACAAGCGGGCAAAGGTATTGCTCGAATGACCATAAATAATTATTACGCCAATTAAAAATTACTCCTCGGCCGTCGGTTTGAGTCCGACTGCCGGCTCTACACAGGGAAAAGCCCGTAAACTTAACGTTTGCGGGGTTTTTGTTTGCTTTTTTTTGACACGAGTGTCGGACACTCGGGTCGGACACTCGGGTCGTGCAGCCATTCGGGCTTTGCGAAATGAGGGTGCTGTCACAGTTCCCTGCTGCGACTGAGGAACACATATCCGCATACGGATGATCATCAATGCGGCGAAGTCTGAGCGTAAATTATTGTATTTCTATAGACAAAGTAATGATTTATATATAGTGGTTTATAATGGTATTTGCATTTTCAGATAATAACTTTTAATCGAGATTAATTTTACTTCTTTTTAGTAAATATATTAATTATCGTTCTTTATTTGTGCAGTATGCACAGGATTTGGTTTAAAGTTTGTGATATATACTATTGACGTTACATATTTAAAATGATATACTATAGTAAACCTAATCATGATGATGTGTACAATAGTATGGAAAACAGCTGTATCTGTATTTTACATGATATAAATTTTATGTTTTTGCTAAGCAGTTTCTTGGAATAATATTGGTTGTTCTTAAAGAAGTATGGTGAAGATAACTCATAAAACGAATGTGAGGACATCTGTTCTTATCCCAAGAACTACTATAATAATATGATATAAGGAGGATTTGTAAATGTATCAGAAATTGTTTAAGGTCGCTCAAGACATAGCAATACAAAAACAGAACACCGGTCAATGTACACCGGATGATACTGTTTGCGTGATCTTTGCGGCATCCCAGCGCGTATTCTATGGCGTCAATCATCTTCAAATGCAGAACGGTATGCAGGTGAATGTTCATGCTGAGATCGATGCGATGCAGCACATGGTGCAGGGCGGAGAAGTCCTTGCGGAGTATCTCCTGCTGATCAATGTCATGTCCATGCAGGCAATGCTCCCCTGCGGCAACTGCGCAGGCTTTATGATCAACCAGGCACCGCTGAATGCAAATTGCCAGGTCGTTCTGCCCGATCGTATGATACCTCTTGCACAGCTTGTTCAGACGAACGTCAATCCCGGATTCAATCAGGGTATGCCCGCAGGAGGACAGATGTACGGAAATATGCAGTACGGCGGACAGCCTCAGAGCGGTATGTACGGACAGGCTCCGATGTCAGGCTATGTAAGTATGCCCTTCCAGCCGCAGAATTCCGGCACGACATCCATGTACACCAGCGGCAACGCCAGCGCATATCTCAGCGGAATGATGCGTGCCAAAAAGTCCAGCGGCAGCAAGCTGAAAGACAAAGTCAGCGGATTGAAGAATGCCGGCAAGGACATTGGCAGCGATGAACCCGAAGAGAGCGCACTGATGAAAAAGCTGTTCAACAAGTAGTTCAACAAGTAGTTCAAGCAGTATATTACAAATAATTTTTTTAGAAAGGATTAGATAATATGGCTACAAAGAAACGAAAGCAAAGAAAGCTATCACCTATCACCTGGATCCTGATCGGTGTTCTCGCAGTCATGGCAGTCCTGATCGCATTTGTGACAGCTGCAGTCAGCAAGGTCACAGC
>NZ_CAMHRZ010000205.1 GCF_946187255.1 uncultured Ruminococcus sp. | reverse complement strand
CCCGTTGACAAATCAATGAAAATCGTGTATCATTATATGATATTATAAGTAAAATATTAATACTGCAATGACTATGTGGGAGGTAATGTTAATGCTCGATACTAACGTAAACAGCAAGTTCGGAAAAGAAGGTCTTACCTTTGACGATGTTCTCCTGATACCCGGAGAGAGCGATTGTACACCCGATATGGTGGATATCCACACACATCTTACAAAGGACATCGTACTCAACACACCCATCATGACCTCTGCTATGGACACTGTTACCGAGTCCAAGATGGCTATCGCTATCGCCCGTGAAGGCGGCATAGGAATAATACACAAGAATATGACCATCGCACAGCAGGCAGAAGAGGTCGATAAGGTAAAGCGTTCGGAGAACGGCGTTATCGTCAATCCTTTCTCGCTGACCGCCGACAGGACTGTCGAGGAAGCTGACAGGCTCATGGGCAAGTACAAGATCTCGGGTGTGCCGATAGTTGATGAGCACGGCAAGCTCGAAGGTATCCTGACTAACAGAGACCTCAGATTTATAACTGATTTCTCCATGCAGATCGGCACAGTGATGACAAGGGACAACCTTGTTACCGCTCCTGTTGATACCGATCTCAATGGTGCGAAGAAGATACTCATGCAGCACAAGATCGAAAAGCTGCCTCTCGTTGACAATGAGGGTCACCTCAGAGGTCTTATCACCATAAAGGATATCGAAAAGGCTGTACAGTACCCCAATTCCGCAAGAGACCAGAAGGGCAGACTTCTGTGCGGCGCTACCGTGGGTATGACACAGGATATACTCGAAAGAGCAGGTGCGCTCATCGACGCACAGGTAGATATACTCGCGCTCGACTCCGCACACGGTCATTCTAAGAACGTTATCGAGTGTCTGAAGAAGCTGAAGGCTAACTTCCCGAATATGCCCGTTATCGCAGGCAACGTTGCTACCGCAGAGGCTGCAAAGGCTCTGTGTGAGGCAGGCGCTGACGCTATCAAGGTGGGCATAGGTCCCGGATCTATATGCACCACAAGAGTCGTTGCAGGTATCGGTGTTCCTCAGATCACCGCTGTATACGACGCTGCGTGTGCTGCTGCCGAATACGGTGTGCCCGTTATCGCTGACGGCGGCATCAAGTACTCGGGCGATATAGTAAAGGCACTGGCTGCGGGCGCAAGCGTAGTTATGCTGGGCTCACTGCTGGCAGGCTGCGAGGAAGCTCCCGGTGAGACTGAGATATATCAGGGCAGACAGTTCAAGGTATACAGAGGCATGGGCTCTATGGCTGCTATGGCTAAGGGTTCCAAGGACAGATACTTCCAGACCAACTCCAAGAAGCTGGTACCCGAGGGCGTTGAGGGCAGAGTTGCTTACAAGGGTCCCGTATCCGATACCATATTCCAGCTGGTGGGCGGTATCAGGGCTGGTATGGGCTACTGCGGCTGCCACACTGTTCCCGAGCTGGGCGAGAAGGCTAAGTTCATCCGCATCACAGGTGCAGGTCTGAAGGAGAGCCACCCCCACGACATCTATATCACCAAGGAAGCTCCGAACTATTCGGCTACTTCGGGCATATAATTTTAAAAGAAAATAGCGAGGCAGGGGCGCTTGCCCTTGCCTTGTTTTTGTAGTGAGGTGTTAACTGCGGTGAACACGGTGCTGTATGTACTTGCGGGATATGACGACAAGACGGAAACATATCTCTCGGGGATGCAGAAAAAACTGTACGATCAGGGCTTTTAGGGCAGGCACACCAAAAATATGCCCATGCATATCTCACTGGGCTGCTTCCCCTGTGAAAAGGAGAATGAGCTGAAAACACTTTTGCATAGTAAAGCGCAGGAGATCTCCGCATTTGAGGTGGGCTTTAGTCATATCGGGCTATTTCCCGGCGGTGAGGTGCTGTTTGTCTCACCCGATGCGAACAATGAGCTTCTGGCGCTTAAAGAGATATTCTGCGGGGACACCGACCTTACACCCCACACCACACTGCTTATCGACGACACCGATAGCATACTGAAAGCACTGCCTGCGGTCATGGAGGACTTCTCCCCTTTTCGCGGCAAAATCACCTCGCTGCACCTTTATGAGTTTTCCCCTGCAAGACATATACTTACCGTTCCGCTAAAGGACGGATAAAGGCGTAATGTATCAGGACAACTCACTGCGGTCCGAATAAAAGCCGACCGCTGAAATATAAGAGGACAACAATGAAAAAGAGCCAAAAGATACTGATCAGACAGATATCGTGTTTTCTGTTATTCGAGTTTTCAGGGACGCTTTGGGTAAACCTTTGACAGTCATTATCGCGATGCCGTCATTTATCCCTGTGGCAGTCGTGACCTTCCCGCCCATTATGAAAAGGGACAGGGAAACTCTGCTGGCAGAAGCAGAAGCAGAACAGAGCCTTGAGAATTACAGAAGACGCGAAGAACATAAAAACAGAACATTGTAATAATATGACAGCAGCGAAAGGAGGAGGTATATGCTGCCATTTATACAGACAGCCTATTTGTTTGCTTTGGGAAGCATGATAGGCTGGGTGCTGGAATTTTTTTACCGAAAATTCTTTGACCCCGTAAACGTAGAACGAAAATGGCTCAATCCCGGATTTCTGACGGGACCTTACCTGCCGCTGTACGGATTTGCATTGCTGCTGCTGTTCTGGCTGCGCAGGATAGAACGTCTCCTGCCGATAGATAACAACATTATAAGAAAAGCCGTGCTATTCCTGATAATGGCAGCCTGTATCACAGCGCTGGAATACTTCACGGGACTGATATTCATCGTCAAGATGAAGATAATGCTGTGGGACTACACGCAGTTCTGGGGCAACATACGCGGCATAATCTGCCCGATGTACAGCTTTTTCTGGCTGCTGCTGAGTCTGGGCTACTGCTTTTTCCTGGATCCTCCCATCACCCACACCGTTGATATGCTGTTGAAGAATTTGCAGTTCACGTTTTTTGTGGGGATATTCTACGGAGTATTTTTCATCGACCTTGCGATCTCCATCAACAACATGGTGAACATCGCTGAGTTTGCAAAAGAGCATAACATCATCGTAAAGATAGATGAATTCCGCGCTCAGGTAGAAGCATTCCGTGAAAAGACTCTCGGAAGCGCACATTTCTTCGTACCGCTGCGCTTTTCCGATACACTGCACAACAGCCTTGAACGCTACCGCGAATTCCGCGAGAATTTCAGCGTGGTGAACATCAAGGACAACATCAAGGACAATATCAAGGGAAATATCGACAAAATAAAGCGTAAATAATGATCGAAGGCTGATGCTTGATGCGTCAGCCTTTTTATTGCGGCAAAATAAGGCGGGCGGTGTACACGAATTATGTACACCGCCCGTTTGTCTGTTATCTGGTCAGATAAAATATTATATTACAGGTTGTTCAGCATCTCTGTCAGGTTTGCAACCAGCGCCTTAGCCTTGACCTCTTTTTCGCGTATCTCGTTTACTACCTTTTCGGGAGCCTTCGACATGAACTTTTCGTTGTTCAGCTTGCTGTTTACAAAGTCCAGCTCCTTGTTTGCCTTTTCCAGCTCCTTAGTGATACGAGCCTTTTCAGCTTCGATATCAACCAGCTCTCTCAGGGGCAGCAGCAGCTTTGCGCCTGCAGTTGCTACTGTTACCATGCCGCTGGCATCAGCGGGCTCTTCGGATGTAACTGTTACCTCGGAAGCGCTTGCCAGTCTCTTCAGGAAGTCGCCTGCTTCTGCATAATCCGCTGTGTCGGCTGTAACGATGGTGATGTGCGCCTTTCTCGAATTCGGCACATTGTGTCCCGAACGACACTCACGGACAGCGCGTACAGCTTCCATTATCTTCTCCATCCTTGCCTCGTCGGCAGGGAAATCAAGCTCAGCCTTGTACTCAGGCCAGCTCTGCATCATCAGGTAGCCGTCCTCGTGGGGCAGTGCCTGATAGATTTCCTCAGTGATGAAAGGCATGAAGGGGTGCAGCAGCTTCAGTATATCTGTCAGCACATAAGCCAGCACGTTCTCAACGTTCTTCTTAGCCTGCGCGTCATCGCCGTTGAAACGGTTCTTTGCCAGCTCTATATACCAATCACAGAAGCTGTTCCATATAAAGTCGTATACCTTCTGCGCAGCAACGCCCATCTCGAAGTGTTCCAGATTATTGGTAACTTCCTTGATGACCTTGTTAAGGCTCGAAAGTATCCACTTGTCCTCCAGTGTAAGCTCAGCGGGGAGCTCGATCTTGTCGATGGTCATATTCATCAGCAGGAAACGTGAAGCGTTCCAGATCTTGTTTGTGAAGTTTCTCATGGCAACGATCTTTTCCTCGCTGTAACGCATATCGTTTCCGGGAGAAGAACCCTGAACCAGCATGAATCTCAGTGCATCCGCGCCGTACTGGTCGATAACTACCAGCGGGTCGATGCCGTTGCCGAGAGACTTGGACATCTTTCTGCCCTGGGAGTCTCTTACGATACCGTGTATAAGTACTGTATCAAAGGGAGCCTTGCCTGTGTATGCAAGTCCCGAGAATATCATTCTGCTTACCCAGAAGCCGATGATATCGTATCCTGTTACCAGTGTGCTGGTGGGATAGAAGAAGTTGAAGTCATCGCTCTGCTTGTCAGGCCAGCCCAGTATGCTGAAAGGCCACAGTGCCGAGCTGAACCAGGTATCCAGCGAGTCCTCATCCTGTGTGAGGTTGGTGCTGCCGCACTTCCTGCACTTGCAGGGTGCTTCCTTAGCTACGTTTATCTCGCCGCAGTCAGCGCAGTACCATGCGGGGATACGGTGTCCCCACCACAGCTGACGGGAAATGCACCAGTCGCGGGTATTGTTCATCCAGTTGAGGTAAGTTTTGGTAAATCTCTCGGGCACGAACTTTATCTTGCCGTCCTCGACCGCCTTGATAGCAGGCTCAGCCAGAGGCTTCATCTTAACGAACCACTGCTTGGATATCATGGGCTCGATAGTTGAATGACAGCGGTAGCAGGTACCTACATCGTGCTTCAGGGGCTCTATCTCTTTCAGCTGACCCAGTGCTTCCAGGTCTGCAACGATAGCCTTTCTTGCTTCTGCGGTAGTCATGCCCGCATACTTGCCGCAATCCAGAACTTCGGGCTCGCCCTCAGCCATCAGACCGCTGGCTTTCAGCTCCTCATAAGCCGCTCTGTCAGCAGCGCCTGTCATATAACCGTCGTAGGTGAAGCATCTTACGCTGGGCAGAGAATGTCTCTGACCTACCTCAAAGTCGTTGGGGTCGTGGGCGGGGGTTATCTTAACTACGCCTGTACCCTTTTCCATATCTGCGTGCTCATCGCATACAATGGGTATCTCCTTGTCGATAAGGGGGAGTATTGCATGGCAGTTATGCAGATGCTTGTATCTGGGGTCTTCCTCGTTTATCGCAACGGCGGTATCGCCGAGCATGGTCTCGGGACGTGTGGTGGCTATCTCCAGGAACTCACCTGTTTCCTTTACCTTGTAAAGGATATGCCAGAAATTGCCGTCCTTGTTCTCATACTCAACTTCCGCATCAGAGATGGAAGTCTGACATTTGGGGCACCAGTTGACCATACGGTTGCCGCGATAGATGAGACCCTCTTCGTACAGCTTTACAAATACTTCCAGCACTGCCTTTGAGCACTGGTCGTCCATTGTGAAATGCTCTCTCTCCCAGTCGCAGGAGGAACCCAGAGTTCTCAGCTGTTCAACGATACGTCCGCCGAACTTTTCCTTCCACGCCCATGCTCTCTCCATGAACTTGTCGCGTCCCAGATCTGCCTTTGTCAGACCCTCCTGACGCATAGCCTCAACTATCTTGGCTTCGGTAGCGATAGCAGCGTGGTCGGTTCCGGGTATCCACAGTGCCGCATAGCCCTGCATCCTCTTGAAACGTGTGAGGATATCCTGCATGGTGTTGTCCACAGCGTGACCCATGTGCAGCTGACCCGTTACGTTCGGGGGCGGCATAGCTATGGAGTAGGGCTTCTTCTTGGGGTCGGCAACGCCGCGAAAGCAGCCTGCTTCCTCCCACGCCTTATATGTACGGCTCTCAACTTCGCGAGGGTCGTAGGTCTTTGATAATTCTTTCATTTTAACTGTCCTTTCAAACACCGCTCCCCGCCTCCGCTCGGCGGAAACGGGGGTGAATGCATATATTTTTGATAGGTCGTCCTTTTTACACCGTTTTCCCTGTCCGTCTGCTCACACGTTTAC
>NZ_CAMHRZ010000204.1 GCF_946187255.1 uncultured Ruminococcus sp. | reverse complement strand
ACTTAGCACTCAGAGAGACGGAGTGCTAACACCCGAAAGTCACGAGTGCTAAACCGTAGGGCTTCAGGAGGCGGGACGGTGAATAAATGGACGACAGAAAACTCAGGATATTGTCTGCGATAGTAGACGAATATATAGTAAGCGGTGAGCCTGTTGGTTCAAAGGCTATCATGGCACACGTCAAGGCTTCCTCCGCGACGATACGCAATGAGATGGCAGAGCTGGAAAAGCAGGGTTATCTCGAACAGCCCCATACATCCGCAGGGCGTGTGCCCACCTATAAGGGTTACAGGCTGTATGTGGATAAGCTGATGGAACAGGATCCTCTGAGCGAGGATGAAAAGAAGCAGCTGGATTCCATGCTGCCCGATGATTTCCTTACAGAGAAGGATCTGGTGGAAAGCGCTTCGCTGGCACTGGCGGAACTGACACAGTGCGCAACGGTGGTGGCAAATTCCACACCGAAGTTCTCACTGATATCCAAGGTGGAGGTCATACCTACAGGTAAGCGTATGTACGTCATACTCATGATAACCTCCAACGGCGAGATCAAAAACAAGGTGTGCCGTCTGGAATTCGACCTTACTCACGAACAGCTGGAATTCTTTGATAATTTCGTCAAGCAGAACTTAAACGGTCTGCCGCTGAGCGAGCTCTCCGATGCGACCATCGAGAACCTGACGGAAGCGATGGGGACATACATGATGACCCTTTCTCCGCTGGTTTCGGAGCTGCTCAAAATGACAAAGGAGCTGGATCGGAGCGTCAGCGTCAAGGGGCAGAAAAATCTGCTGACCTGCAAGGATCTCGATCAGACGGAGATAATCTCGTTCCTTGATAACGAGAAAGAACTTATGGCTTTTATCGACGGGACGTTCTCGGGGCTGAGCGTGAAGTTCTCGCCCGAGACAGACGGATTTGTGATACACAATTCCTCTATGATAACCGCCCCGTTCTCAAAGGACGGTCAGACGGCGGGTGCGCTGGGACTGATAGGTCCGATGAGGATAGATTATTCAAAATTTATCCCCTATCTCGAATACTTCACATCCAGGATAACGGATATGATATCCGAGAGGGATGAAAATACTGACAGAAAGGATGGCGCAAGCGATGGCTAAGAATAACAGGAAGGACAGCGAAGAGCTCGACGAGAATACGGTGGATACTGCCGAAGATATTTTCGGAGATGCGACCGATGATACTTCCGATGACGTTTCCGAGGAAGTAAGCGCCGAGGAGACCACAGAGGAGCTTACCGAGGAGGATAAGCTGAAAGCGGAGTTGGCTGAGAGCAAGGATAAGTACCTGAGACTTATGGCTGAGTACGATAACTTCCGCAAGCGCTCTGCTAAGGAGAGACTGGAGCTTTCGGCATCGGTAAAGGGCGATACGGTGGCGGATATACTCCCCGTTATCGACAACTTTGAAAGAGCCCTCAACACCGAGACCGAAGATGAGGCTTACAAGGCAGGCATTGAGATGATCTTCAAGCAGTTCACCGACGCGCTGACAAAGCTGGGCATCGAAGCGATAGACCCTGTGGGCGAGACCTTCGACCCGAATATCGCAAACGCTGTCAATCAGATAGAGGATCCCGAGCTGGGAGACAATGTGGTGGCACAGGTCTTCCAGAAGGGATACAGGATAGGCGACAGGATCATAAGATACGCGATGGTCGTTGTGGCAAATCCGTAGCAGACAAAGTATATAGATACGGCGATCCAGTGCTGTAAACATATAATCACCTAACCGATAATAAATACAGAGAAAAAACTGAAAGGATGATATTTTTATGGGAAAGATTATAGGTATTGACCTTGGTACTACCAATTCATGCGTAGCAGTTATGGAAGGCGGAGAAGCAGTAGTTATCCCCAACAGTGAGGGCGCAAGAACTACACCTTCCGTTGTAGGTCTTTCTAAGACAGGCGACAGACTTGTAGGTCAGGTCGCAAAGAGACAGGCAGTTACAAACTTCGAGAACACCGTTATCTCCATCAAGAGACACATGGGTTCCGATTATAAGGCAACTATGGGCGGCAAGGAGTATACTCCTCAGGAGATCTCCGCTATGATACTCCAGAAGCTGAAGGCTGACGCTGAGGCTTATCTGGGCGAAAAGGTAACAGAGGCTGTTATCACAGTTCCCGCTTACTTCACCGACGCTCAGAGACAGGCAACTAAGGACGCAGGTCAGATCGCTGGTCTGACTGTAAAGAGAATAATCAACGAGCCTACCGCAGCTGCTCTTTCCTACGGTATCGATAAGGAAGAGGATCAGAAGGTAATGGTATACGACCTGGGCGGCGGTACCTTCGATGTATCCATCATCGAGATGGGCGACGGCGTTACTGAGGTACTGGCTACCGCAGGTAACAACAAGCTGGGCGGCGATGACTTCGACCAGAGGATCATCGACTGGATGGTCAGCGAGTTCAAGACAGCCGAGGGCGTTGACCTGACTGCTGACAAGCTGGCTATGCAGAGACTGAAGGAAGCTGCTGAGAAGGCTAAGATAGAGCTGTCTTCCACTCCTTCTTCCACAATTTCTCTGCCCTTCATCACAGCTGATTCCACAGGTCCTAAGCACCTGGAGATGACACTCACACAGGCTAAGTTCAATGAGATGACAGCTGACCTCGTTGAGTCCACTATGGGTCCTGTAAGACAGGCACTGAGCGACTCCGGTCTGTCCGCAAACGAGCTGCAGAAGGTACTGATGGTCGGCGGTTCTTCGAGAATCCCCGCTGTTCAGGAGGCTGTAAAGAGATTTATCGGCAAGGAGCCTTTCAAGGGCATCAACCCCGATGAGTGCGTAGCACTGGGTGCTGCTTATCAGGGCGGCGTTCTCGGCGGCGACGTTAAGGACGGTCTGCTGCTGCTGGACGTAACTCCTCTGTCTCTGGGTCTTGAGACAATGGGCGGCGTATGCACCAAGATCATCGAGAGAAATACAACTATACCTACCAAGAAGAGCCAGATATTCTCCACCGCTGCTGATAATCAGAGCGCTGTTGATATCAACGTTCTCCAGGGTGAGAGAGAGTTTGCAAGAGATAACAAGCAGCTGGGTATGTTCCGTCTTGACGGCATCGCTCCCGCTCCTCGCGGTGTTCCCCAGATCGAGGTAACATTCGATATCGACGCTAACGGTATCGTTCATGTATCCGCTAAGGATCTCGGCACAGGCAAGGAGCAGAACATCACCATCACTTCTTCCACCAATATGTCCAAGGAGGACATAGACAAGGCTGTCAAGGAGGCTGAGGCTTTCGCAGCTGAGGACGCAAAGAAGAAGGAAGAGGTAGATACCAGGAACAATGCTGACCAGCTGGCATTCCAGGCTGAAAAGGCACTGAAGGACTTCGGTGACAAGGTAGACTCCGCTGACAAGGCTGAGTGCGAGAGCAAGATCGAATCTCTGAAGGAAGCGCTGAAGGGTACCGACCTTGAAGCTATCAAGAGCAAGCACAAGGATCTGCAGGAGTGCTTCGAGAAGATCGCTACCAAGGTTTACCAGCAGGCAGGCGCACAGGGCGGCGCACAGGGCTTCGACCCCAACAGCATGAACATGGGCGGCGGTGCAGCTTCCGCTGATACTTCCGACAGCAGCAGCGGCAAGGACGACGTTATAGACGCAGAGTTCACAGACGCTGACTAATTAACAGATGATACGGCAGCCTCCGTTCCGTTTTGCGGAATGGGGGCTTATGCTGAAATACTACGGCATTGCCTTTAGGAGCGATATATATGGCAGATAAAAGAGATTATTATGAAGTCCTCGGTGTACAAAAGGGCGCATCTGAGGACGAGCTGAAAAAAGCTTTCCGAAAACTAGCCAAGCAGTATCACCCCGATCTGCATCCCGGAGATAAGGAAGCGGAGGAAAAATTCAAGGAAGTCAACGAAGCGTATGAAGTGCTGTCAGACCCCGATAAGAGGGCGAGATACGATCAGTTCGGTCACGCTGGCGTAGATCCCAACTACGGCGGCGGTGCAGGCGGCGCAGGATTCGGCGGCTTCGCTGATATGGGAGATATCTTTGATTCGATATTCAGCGGCTTCGGCTTCGGCGGAGGCGGCGGAGGAAGATCGGCTAACCCCAATGCACCCAGACGCGGCGCTGATATCCGTGCAAATCTCACCATAGATTTCATGGAGGCCTGCACAGGCAAAAAGGTGAAGATGAAGTACGCAAGGAACGAGACTTGTCCCGACTGTAACGGTACGGGCGCAGCTGCCGGTTCTTCACCCAAGACCTGTCCCGACTGTCACGGTACGGGCACAGTAAGGATAAGCCAGAGGACACCCTTCGGCAACATATCCCAGACTACCACCTGTTCACGCTGCGGCGGAAAGGGCAGGATAGTCGATAATCCCTGCCGTTCGTGCAGCGGACAGGGCATGATCAAGCAGACCGTTGAGAGGGATATAGACATCCCCGCAGGTATCGACGACGGTCAGACACTGCGTGTTGCGGGTGAAGGTCACAGAGGTACCAACGGCGGACCCAGCGGCGACCTGCATATCAACGTAACTGTACGTCCCGACCCCATATTTGAGCGCGACGGCTACGATGTATGGACGGATATACCCATATCCTACGCGCAGGCAACACTCGGTGACGAGATAACGGTGCCTACCGTAAGCGGTAAGGTGAAGTACACAGTTCCCGAAGGAACACAGAGCAACACCGTATTCAGGCTGAAAGGCAAGGGCATCAAGCGTCTTAACCGCAATGACTACGGCGACCACTATGTGCGCATAAACGTTGAAGTTCCCCGCAACCTCAACCGCGAACAGAAGGAAAAACTCCGCGAATTCGAGCGTTCGCTGAACGAGAAGAACTACGCCAAGAAGAATTCCTTCAAGGAAAAGCTGGACAAGCTGAAAGACATATTCAAATAATTATTGCCCGGTATCTGCGGATGCCGGGCTTTTCTGTACAAAAATTTGCCCCGCAGGACAATGTATCCTGCGGGGCTTTAGGGCGTTATACTATGTTATTTCTTGATAAATCTGTGCTTGCTTATATCGTAGGCTTCCTTGCTCTTCTTGCCAAGTATGATGTACACCACGATGCCTGCGATGACGATACCTGCGACAATTCCTATTATGATGAATACGATATTCTTTTTGGTGGTGGTCTTCTCGTCTGCGTGTGAATCGTTGCTGTTTTCCTCAACAGCGGCTGCATCGGCAGAAGTATCGGTCTCCACAGTTGACTCTGCAGTGGATTCCTCCTGCGAGCTTTCTTCGGTCACTGCTTCCGAGCTTTCTTCCTCAGGTTCCTCCGTGAAGAGGGTCTTGCATCTCAGTGCATAGAGATCAGTACACTTGATCTTGCCGTTGCCCGTATCTCCCACATATACCACAGTAACGCAGGACATATCCTCAGTGCCGTAAGCGTCCACCATATCCTCGTACAGGAACATAGCGTAGTGGTTGTTGAACAGGACAGGGGATACCTTGCCCCATACAGTGCCGTTCTTTGCCTTTGGTGATACTGTATCATCGGTGCTCTGGAGTATCAGTTCCACAGCATTGGTAAAGGTATCATCGGGCAGCTCCGATTCAAACTGAGCTATGACCCAAGTCTTATCGGTCATAGTGGAAGTATCGAACTGGTCAACGCCGATGGATGCGCTCTGTCCCCAGTTATCGGTCTCTTTAGGCTTGCGGACGTGTACCCATGTGGTGCGGAGTATATCATTCTCAGCCATTTCGGCTGCCGAGTATACATCCGTCGCTTCAAAGCCCTTGCAGGTCACGGTCTCGCCCGTCGCAAGCACGTCGATGGAATATACCATTGAAAGGTCGGTATCGCCCAGTGCGGCTGTGATGGTGTCATAGTCGAACACAGCGTTTCCGTCCTTATATTCCGTCGCTTCAGCCTCAACGGATGCAGGTGCGCCGATACCGTTGTTAAGGTCTGTATTTGCATCCCAGTAGTTGAGCACCAGCTTGACGGGGCATTCATCACCCTCGGTCTCAGATAGACTTACGGTTATCTTTGTATCCTCCTTGAATTGTGAAGCTGAGAGCACATCGGAGGCTACACTAAAGGTCACACCGTCGGAAGTTTCGACAGCTTTTCTTGTGTCAGGCGAGACATTTTCGGCAGCTGCATTTATCGCACCGAGTATGACAGCCGCAGCAGTCCCGATCAGTAAAGACAGCGTTCTTTTCATTGATCTTCTCCATTCTTTA
>NZ_CAMHRZ010000203.1 GCF_946187255.1 uncultured Ruminococcus sp. | reverse complement strand
AAGACTCTTCAGATCTATGCAAAGGCTAACGCTGCTGAGCTGCCTTGGGGCGAGCTGGGCGTTGACGTTGTTCTGGAGTGCACAGGTTTCTACTGCTCTAAGGCTAAGAGCCAGGCTCACATCGACGCTGGCGCTAAGAAGGTAGTTATCTCTGCTCCCGCTGGCAACGATCTGCCTACAATCGTATTCTCTGTTAACGAGAAGACCCTGACCAAGGATGACAAGATCATTTCTGCTGCAAGCTGCACCACCAACTGCCTCGCTCCTATGGCTAAGGCTCTGAACGACTATGCTCCTATCCAGAGCGGTATCATGAGCACTATCCACGCTTACACCGGCGATCAGATGATCCTGGATGGTCCTCACAGAAAGGGCGACATGAGAAGAGCAAGAGCAGGCGCTGCTAACATCGTTCCCAACAGCACCGGTGCTGCTAAGGCAATCGGTCTGGTTATCCCCGAGCTGAACGGCAAGCTGATCGGTTCTGCACAGAGAGTTCCTGTTCCCACAGGTTCTACCACTATCCTGACTGCAGTTGTTAAGAAGGCTGATGTTACCGTTGAGGGCATCAACGAGGCTATGAAGGCTGCTGCTTCCGAGAGTTTCGGTTACAACACCGATCCTATCGTTTCTTCTGACGTTATCGGCATGAGATTCGGTTCTCTGTTCGATGCAACTCAGACCATGGTTTCCAAGATCGCTGACGACCTCTTCGAGGTACAGGTTGTTTCTTGGTACGACAACGAGAATTCTTACACATCTCAGATGGTAAGAACTATCAAGTACTTTGCAGAGCTGGGCTAATCCCTATTGATTGCAACGATATATCCCCCGAGATCTTAGGATCTCGGGGGATTTTTATTATGTTGATTGACTTTATTACCATACTGTGATATAATTATAACCGTGCGGAACAAAAATCATAAAGAATAAGGAGAACGACTATGCAAAAAAAGAAAAAACGTGTACTTATCCCGCTGATAGTGCTGGCGGTGCTGCTGGCTGCATTTTTCAGCTTCTTTCAGTTCACAAAGATGGGCTACCTTCTCAGTATCCGTTATAAACCCTCATTCAGGGAGATCGCGCCGAATGTATATATAAACAAGGGCAATTCGATGTCAGATGAGGAAGCTTTGAGTATATACAATCAGGCGACCGACCGTGTGACCGATTATTTCGGGGAGCTCAGATGCCGTGACACCACCACGCTGATTATATGCGATGATGAAACCATCTCCAACAGGATCGGATACAAAGAAACTCTCACCCAGATCTACCCCGAAAAGAAAGACTATATATGTCTGGATATGGATTATTTCAATGTGGATGTGGTGGCGCATGAGTTTACCCACGCCGAGCTCCATTCTCATCTTTCCGCCGATACTCAGCGCAGTCTGCCCACCTGGTTCGATGAGGGGCTTGCTACCCAGAACGATTATCGCGAAAGATACAGCACCGAGAACTGGATCGAAAGGACGGAAAACGGCAAAAAAGCCACTCCCCTGGAGGATATGGACGAACCTTCCGAGTTCCAATGCAGTGACGAGCAGGAACGCCAGTACCATTATTTATGTGCCAAGCATGAGGTCGCTGAATGGATAGAAGCTCATTCGGTGCAGGAACTCATGGAAATGGTCGATAAAGTCGAAGCCGGAGAGGATTTCTATACACTTTACGGCAAGTAAGCCGGGTAACTGATTCCGCACAATGATAAGTAAAACAAAACAGCACTCCCGTTACTATATACGAGAGTGCTGTATTTTATTATTCGTAGTAAACAGAGTCTATGCCGAAGTATTCCTCCAGCGTCAGCCCCTGATCGGTCAGCGTCCTTGCCAGCTCCTTGCCCACATAGCGGACGTGCCAGGGTTCATACATAAATCCCGTGATATCCTCTTTGCCGTCGGGGTAGCGGATTATAAATCCGTAATCAGCGCAGTGCTCTTCTATCCACTGAGCTTCGGGAGTTCCCGCGAACCACCTGCTGGCATTGTTGAGATCCATAGCCAGTCCCGTCTGATGCTCCGAATGACCCGCCCTGGCGGAGAACCTGTCCACCTCAGCTTGTCCGCCGCGGGTGTAAACGTAGTTCCAGTAAAGCTGATCCTGATACCAGTAGCTCCTGTAACCCGAAACTATACTCAGCCATATACCGTCATTCGCCGCCGCAGACTGCATCTCATAGAATGCCTGCTGTGCCGTTGGGTCAAGTCCCGTACCGTAATTCTGCGGGAGACCGTAGGTCTTGTTGACGATGAGCACACCGTCTATATAAGTCACACCGTTGATATTCTCGATCTTGTAGCCGTTTGCTGTCTCACCCTGCTGCACCGGAGTATTATCCTGTATCTGCGGCTGGTCTGTCACGGGAGGTTCGGTGTAGAGCGGCTGTGTCTGAGTGGCGTAATAATCCACGTTCTGCTGTATAACCTCGTTTCCCGCAGGCTGGTCGTGAGAATAGCCGTTATAGCCGTTATTGTCCTGCGTAGTTATCACCGCACCTGTCTCCGCCTTGCTGCTGACCTCACCCAGTACGATAGTAGCCGCCTGCTTGGTCTCATTTTCGCCTGATGAGGTAGTGACCATAGTAGTCTGCTGTTCGGGCACCGCAGAGGTCTCTGCGGGCAGGGTATTGGGATCTATTATCACCAGTCCCTCGATAGAGGTGGTCTCCGCAGGGGAAGTAACTGTTGTGGGCTCGGTCATGCGGACGTTGTCGGGATCATTGCTGACATTTCCGCAGCCTGCCAGCAGCAGCGCTGCAAGGCATACGAGACCGAGTATCTTTGATTTATCCATCATTTCGCCTTCTTAGTTCGATAAAAAATATAGTATCATGAAAAAATGCATGAATGTTCCTGCAATTTACTACATATCTATTATACCATTTTTCACATAGCTTTTCAATGGTCATTCTTCACTATGCTTGACCGCAAATATAAACCAATTTGCATAGGATGTACAAACTTAAAAAACTCCAGTATTTTCACGCTTTTTCGACTGTCGGTGCTATCTGGGAGACTTTTTGGACTGACCAAAAATTGCGGAGAGTATTTTGATAAAATTCTAAATGCCTATTGACAAATGAGGAGAAGTGTGCTATATTGTATTTAGAAAATCTTCTAATTAGAAAGAATTCAAAATAGCAGAAGAAAGACCACAGACAACGGAGGTAACAATATGAATAATGTGATGATGATACCGGCGTATGCAGGGAATATCAGCTTCCCGCAGGACAGCATAGTTTATACCGTGATAAGCGGTGTGCTGATGGCGCTGGTGGCGGTGATAGGCTTCTTTATCATGAAAAGCCGCATGAAGATAAATGTCAAGGCAATGGTGACAGGTGCGGTGATATGGTTTGTGTTTGCCATAGTCCTCAAATCGCTGCTGCTTTCGCCTTTGCTTATCCTTGATAATTCTGTCTCCCGCGCGATCAAGGAAAACGTATGGCTTTATTACTTTATCGGTGCAGTGGCGGCGGGTCTGTTTGAGGAAACCGGCAGGCTGGTGGCATTCGGGAAGGTGCTGAAAAAGAGTGACGATAAGCAGGACTCCCTTTCCTACGGACTTGGTCACGGCGGATTTGAAGCGCTGTATCTGGGCTATCAGATAGCTTCGGTGGGAATTATGATGGCCATGATAAACAAGGGCGGTATCGATTCAGTGGCAAAGGGCGCGTCCCCCGAGATGACGCAGCAGCTTCTCGATTCCATCAAGCAGTATAGCAGTAATGATATGATCCATGCGCTGCTTTTCGGCTTTGAACGCATCCCCGCTGTTTTCGTGCATATCTCTGGCTCGGTGCTGGTGTATGCAGCTGTTAAGGAGCGAAAGACGGGGCTTTATCTGCTGGCGATGTTCCTGCATTTTGCGATAGATTATACATTGGTGCTGTACTATGCAGAGATCCTCCCGCTGTGGGTGACAGAGATACTGTTTGCAGTGATCACAACTCCTCTGTTTGCAGCAGTGATGAAACTTGTGTACAATAAAATGGATAGTAAAAAGGAGGGCGTGAATGGGCTTTCAGGAAACATTTAAGGCGCTTTCAGACCCCGTAAGGCGCGAGATACTGATAATGCTGCGCGAAGGCAGGATGTCAGCAGGGGAGATAGGCTCCCATTTCGATATGACGGGCGCGACGATGTCCTATCACCTTAAACAGCTGAAAAATGCCGATCTGGTGACGGAAACAAAGGAGAAGAACTTTGTGTACTACGAGCTCAACACCTCAATGTTTGACGAGCTGGTAATGTGGTTCGAGATGATGGGAGGTAAAAAAAATGAAAAAACTAATATGGGGAATAACGCTGTTCCCGCTGATAGCGACGGCGGTGGCGGTGCAGTTTCTTCCTGAGAGTATACCCATCCGCTACAATACCGCAGGGGAGATAGAAGAATGGGGCAGCAGGTATATGTGCTTTATGTATCCTCTTGAGATGATACTGCTCACCGGTGTACTGGAATTTGCCGCATACCGTTTTGAGCGTGCCGCCGAAAAGGGTAAAAAGGCATCCCGCATCATCCCGAGACCCGAAAGCGCCAAAAGCATAGCCGCAGTCCTCCGCAGGATGACACCTTGGATCGTTGGTATCATGGCGATAATGCAGCTGTTCATGCTGGTGAAGTTCTGCGCTGACGGCAAAGCGGGGGTAGCGAACCTGGAGCTTGATATTACCAGGGTGTATACATTTCTTCAGGGAGTGATGTTCATAGTATTGGGGAATATCATGCCCAAGGTGCGCCGCAACGGTGTGGTGGGCTTCCGTGTCAGCTGGACACTTTACAATGATACCACATGGCAGAAGAGCAACCGATTTGCCGCAGCCGCACTGATCATAGTCGGAGTATGCACGATAGTATCCACCGCATTTGTGGGCGGGATAGGTTCGGTGCTGCTGGAACTGGGATATATCACAGTGATGATACCGGTGATACTGGTCTATGCGAAGCGGGTATACGACGATGAAATTCATAATTCATAATTGTTGGCAGGGGCGGGAAATCGCTGTGCTGAGGAGAGAATGCCAAGGAGAAGAGCTTTGGGTCAAGCCTTTCGCGAAAGGCTTGCAGGAGTTTGAGGGCGGCGCCCTCAATCACCGAAGTGCGAAACCAAAATGCACAGCAACCCATAAAAGCAAAACAATCTAACGTTCGATAAGAACAGCAATCTACCGCCTAAAAAAAGCGCGGCAATAAACATAACCATGAGCGTGAACAAACGACCGTCCACGCTCATTCTTTCTGCGGAAATACATTGCCGCGCGTTCCCCAGCGAGGACAGCGAAGCGTTTCCGAGCGGTTGACAATCAGCTTTGCTGATTGTGTGCAGTCCCTAACGATAAAAGCAGGTCATCCGCGATAGGGTCCAGCGGCAGGACTTCCCAAAAAACAACAATAGAGCGTGGACAAATCAAACGTCCACGCTCATTCTTTTCGCGTAAATCTATTGCCGTCCGCCATGAGTAACAATAAGCTACCCAAAACAAACGCTCATATCAGATTTCTCACAGGCAACTCCGGCAGTGACTGCATATCGTAGCTCCTGATCTCCACATTCCCGCCGATATCCAGCTGTAATACCAGCTCCCTGCCGTTCAGTTCGGCGGAGATGATCCTTGCATCTTTCAGCCTGCCCATATCTGCGGCGATAGCTTTCTGTACCTCACCGTATTCGCCCTCGTTGTCGGAGGTGAAAAGCACACTGCCCGTCAGTACGTTTATCTCCGCGAGACACCTGCGCTGTGCTTCCGTCATGGAGGTGTTGCTGTCCCTCAGCAGATATACATCGGGGTCGCACCCGAAGGCTCTGCCGTTCAGCTGCCTGCGGAAGACAGAGTTAAGTATACAATTTTTTGTACTCGGACGCTCGCGGTGCATCAACCTCATGTACGGCTTGTCGTCCCAGTCAAGGCTCACATCACAGCCAATGCGGCAGTATTCCACCCTGCCGAAAGCCGAAGCCAAAGGCACTCCGCAGCCAAGTATCGGCGTATCTCCCGCCAGCTCACGCAGTAAAGACATACCGTCTGCCATCACCTGCCCGCGGGTCTTGTCCCTGCGGGGAAGAATGCACGCCCCGTAAAGAAAGTCCAGCTTCAGCATCCCATCAAAGCCCTGCTCATTGATGACAGTGTCAAAGACCTCTTTTAGATAAGCGCGGACATCCTCGTTGTAAATATCCAGCGAATACGCCCCCGACCAGTTGCTGCC
>NZ_CAMHRZ010000202.1 GCF_946187255.1 uncultured Ruminococcus sp. | reverse complement strand
GATTAACATTTAACTATGATTGTTTAATTTTGGATCAAAGTTAAATTCTTGAATTCTCAGTTTTGATAACAACCTGCTGATAAAAACAAAAACATATCAATTTGTGCGAAATGTTGTAAAATCGGTTTTTTGATTAGTTAATCATACAAAAACCTCTAAACGTATTCGATTACATCATAAAAGTGTATTGACAAAATTTAATTATTATGATAGAGTAATTTTAACGAGCTAGTTCGCATTAATCGCATTAAATTTAATCGAAAGGATTTATAGCTTATGGTTAATACTCATTCATTTCTAAAGCTTTGCAAGCGCACTACAGCAGGATTGCTCTCCATGCTGCTTGCCGCAATGGCGATTCCCAAAATTCCCGCCGACGCGTCTGCCAATGGTTTTTATGTCAGCGGCACATCCATCAAGGACGCTAACGGAAAGGATTTTGTTGTGCGTGGTGTAAATATTGCTCATGCATGGTACAGCTCCTACACGTCGACCTCTATAAAAGGCGCTGCTGACAACGGTGCAAATACTGTACGAGTAGTTGTAGCAAACGGAAACAAATGGTCAAAGACTTCAAACAGTGAATTGAAGGATATAGTTTCCACCTGCAAAGATAATGACCTGGTGTGTATTCTTGAGGTTCATGACGCCACAGGAAGTGATAACGCATATGATCTCAATGCCGCTGTCAACTATTGGATAGAGAATAAGGACGTTTTACAAGGTAACGAAAAGTATGTTATCCTTAATATTGCTAACGAGTGGTACGGCAGCTGGAACGGTTCCTCGTGGGCAGAGGGCAACAAGACCGCTGTTAAGAATATCAGAAATGCCGGCATTGACAACATGATAATGAAAACGTTATTCTATAAATTTATTGCAATACACAGTTAAATTAGCCTGATTTTTAGTTAACTTAACCATTGAAATCAGCTTAATTTTATGCTACTATATATTCATTAAAGCGATTTCTTTAACTTCGCTTAACCTGTTTGACCTATCAGAAAGGATGGTTTCGTCATGAAACAAACTAAGCTCAAGACCCTGCTGGTGTTAGCAGCATTCAGCCTGTCCACTGCCTGTGCAGGGCTCCCGAACGAGGTACTGACCGCATCCGCCGATGCAACGGGTGATTTCGTCTATGCAGACGGCACTCACTTCATGTGCAACGGAAAGACCTTCTACGTCAGCGGATGCAATTCTTACGACCTGTTCACCCTCGGTGACGGTTCCAGCGACTACTCACTTGACGCGATCGAAAACCAGTATATGTACAAGTCCCAGATCGACGAACGTATGCAGCAGATGGCTGACAACGGAGTGAACGTCGTGCGGACATGGGGTTTCTCCAACGAGTCGTGGCACGGCTTTGAGCAGTCGCCGGGACAGTACAACGAAGCCGAGTTCATGCTTTTCGATTATATAATGTACTCCGCGCAGGAGCACGGTATCCGCGTCATCATTACCCTTGAGAACTACTGGGAAGCCTACGGCGGTATAGACAAGAAACTGAGCTGGGCAGGTCTGAGCGGCGGAAGCCATCAGAACCGTGCAGTGTATTTCAAGAACGATGTCTGCAAACAGTGGTATAAGGACTACGCCGAGCATTTCGCCGAGCGCAGGAACTATTACACAGGCGAGCTCTATAAGGAAGACCCGACCATCTTTGCGTGGGATCTGATGAACGAGCCCCGCTATCAGGACGCAGGCGAGAACACCACAGGTGAGACTCTTCGTGCGTGGGTAGATGAGATGGGTGCGTTCATCAAGAGCGTTGACCCGAATCATATGGTCTATGCAGGTATTGAGGGTCACGGCACCAGGTATGATTTCGGCGGCGATGAGGGCAATCCTTACGTCTATATCCAGCAGTCGCCCTATATCGACTTCTGCTCGGCACACCCCTATCCCGATGAATACTGGGCGAACCTTTCTCCCGAGGAAAACGCCGAGACCATGAGACAGTGGATATCCGATGCCCACGAAAAGGTAGGCAAGCCTTTCGTTGCGACCGAGTTCAATGTTCATTCTTCCCTTGACAGCAGCACCTATGAGAAATACTGGCGTTCGGTCTTCGACACCATAGAAGAAGAGGACGCAGCAGGCGGTCTCTTCTGGGAGTTCAACACCCGCAAGCTCAGCGAGTTCACTGTGATGAACGGTGACACTATCCTCAGCTATTTCAAGCAGCACGCAAAAAACATGGCTGAGAAGTCGGGCGACAGCGTGACCGAACACGGTTCCACAAACACCGTTCCGGATAACGAGAACAACAACGGCAGCGAGACCGTGACCTCTGTTGACGGTGGTTTTTCTGTTGACGGAACAACTATCCGCGACGCCAACGGCAACACTTTTGTTATGAGAGGCGTTAATATCGCGCACGCATGGTACACCGACAAGACCGAAACTTCCATCAAAGCCGCCGCAAGACTTGGCACGAATACCGTACGCATCGTCTGCGCTGACGGTCAGCAGTGGAACAAGACTTCGGCTTCCGAGCTGAAGGACATCATTAAGATCTGCAGGGATAACAAGCAGATCTGCATTCTTGAAGTCCACGACGCAACAGGAAGCAACAACGCCAGCGACCTTCTCAGAGCCTGTGACTACTGGAAGGATATGAAGGAGCTCCTCAACGAGAACCGTGCATATGTCATTCTCAATATCGCCAATGAATGGGCAGGCGAATGGAACGGTTCGGCATGGGCAGACGGCAACAAGCAGGCTATCTCCGCGCTGCGCAGCGCTGGTATCAAGAACATGATAATGATAGACTCCGCAGGCTGGGGACAGTATCCCGCATCTATCCACGACTACGGAAAGTCGGTGTTCGAGTCCGACCCCGACCGCAACACTGTGTTCTCAATCCATATGTACGAGTACGCAGGCGGAACTTCCGATATGGTCCGCAATAACATCGACAAGTCGCTGGCGATCGGTGTGCCTGTGGTCATCGGCGAATTCGGCGGTCAGCACACCAACGGAGACGTAGCCGAAGAGACCATTCTTTCCTACTGCACCGAAAAGAAGGTAGGCTATCTCGGCTGGTCGTGGAAGGGCAACAATTCCGACCTTGCATACCTCGACATCGCAAATGACTGGGAAGGTACTTCCCTGACCTCTTTCGGCACAACTCTCTTCGGCGGAAACGGCGGTATCGCCCAGACATCTGAGATATGCACCGTCTACACTCAGACCACAAAGCCGGTGGAGATCACTCCCGAAAACCCCGTCCCCGAAGAACAGTACCTGTATCCTGCCGTTAAAACTCAGGTCAAGGACAATAAGATAGGTTTCAGATGGACTTCCGTACCCGGTGCAGAAAAGTACGGTATCGGCGTATACCAGGCTAACAAATGGGTAGTTAAGAAGCAGGTGGACGGCAGCATCACAACATGGACCTCTCCGCAGGTGGCTAACGGCACTTACAGACTGGTAGTGCTGGCGAAAGTGAATGGTCAGTGGGTGAATGCGGATGTGTTCAAGAAGTCGTTCTATGTAACGGTGAAGTAACGTTCGCGGAAACAAACTAGCGCCAATCACAAACTAAGCCGTGAAATAAAGCGCGGCAATAACAAACAATAGAGCGTGGACAAACAATGATATAATCCCCTTAGAGTAGACACACGAAAAAACGAAAGTGTGGAAAATCTAAGGGGGTATTTTTATGCCAAGAAGAAGTAAGCTAACGGATGAAGAACGAATAGCAGCTGTGCAAGAGTACCTTGAAGGAAAAGGAAGTTATGCAGCAATACTACAACACTGGTCGGTATCAAATCAAACTGAACAGCATGACACCGATGGAGTTTCACCGGGCGTATGCTGCGTGACCGGGTGCCGCGGCATTTCACTTTCTTCGTTCGTCGCTACGCTCTTCACTACGAAAGTGAAATGCCAATTACTGCTAACAAATAGCAGCCTGCACATATTGCACAGACTGCTTTTGGTCACAACATAGAATATTTTTGTTTTTTGCGCTGTCTACTTGACAGGGGACGGGTCAATTATCCCCGTTTTTTGGAAATATCCTTTTTCCTTTTCTTTTTCTGTAAATACAGAATGTCATCGGCATTATCAAGAGCCGCTTTCAGATCATAACCGTTTTCGCAGCGTGTATTGAGTATTCCCATTGATACACCGAATTTGTATGGTTTATCACCGGAAAGATTATATTCTTCAACAAAAATGTCTTTGCTTTCAATAAAGCCTTCTGCCGTCAAAGCAGCATCATCACATAGCATAGCAGCAAATTCATCACCGCCCATTCGTCCGATAACAGCAGCTTCTCCGAATACACTGCGTAGACATTCAGCTGTCATTTTAAGTGAATGGTCACCTTCGATATGACCGTAATTATCATTGATAAGTTTAAGGTTATCAAGATCTGCATAGCATATAAAATACTGTGTACCGGCTCCGCATCTGTCGATAAGCTTCTCTGCCGCCATATAGAAACCTCTGCGGTTATACAGCCCCGTCAGTTCATCGATATGCGATTCCTTTTCCAGTGCCAGATTTGCCATTTTAAGCTTTTGCTGAAGCCGTTCCTGCTTATCCAGAATATCGATCGTTCTGACAGCGGAACTTATGATATATGTTACCAGTTCAAGTTCATGGAAAAATTCCGTGGAGTTAGGTTCAAACAGCATCATGCCGTACTGCGTATCCGTTATGAACAGATCCGCTGCAATAAAACAGTGCTGTCTGTCAGCGCATAGATATTTGTTTTTGAATACCTCGGTATAGCTTATGTACTGCTCCTCTTCTGCAACAGTGTATGTTTTCTCTCCGTATGAGTATGAACGGAAACACCAACTGATATCATCACCTAAGATATCATTCTGCCTGTGCTTGACGGGCTCCGGAAAGGTATACAAAAAAGCCAGATCAGCTCTCATACTCGCTGTAAACGCACCCGAAACACCTGCAAACGCTGCATCTAAAGGCTTTTATGTAAGCGGCACTGATATAAAGGACGCTAACGGAAACACCTTTGTTATGCGAGGCGTGAATATGGCACACGCATGGTACAGCTCATATACATCTGCTTCTATCAAGGGTGCGGCAAACTGTGGTGCAAATACCGTCAGAGTAGTAGTTTCCGACGGAAATCAGTGGTCAAAGACTTCAAAGAGCGATCTGGCGGATATTGTAGATCAGTGCAAGAAAAACAAAATGATCTGCATACTTGAAGTACATGATGCCACAGGCAGCGACAAAACTTCCGACCTTGATGCTGCAGTGGATTATTGGATAGAGAACAAGAGCGTTCTGCAAGGCAACGAGAAATATGTTATCCTCAATATCGCAAATGAATGGTACGGCAGCTGGAACGGTTCTGCATGGGCTGACGGCAATAAGTCCGCAATAAAGGATATCAGAAAAGCAGGGATCGATAATATGATAATGATAGACTGTGCAGGCAGGGGGCAGTACCCTGATTCTATAAAGGACTATGGCAAAGCGGTCTTCAATGCAGATTCCGAGAAGAATACTGTGTTCTCGATACATATGTATGAGTATGCAGGCGGTGACTCAAATACTGTAAAGAAAAATATCGACAATGCCCTTGGTATAGGGGTACCCGTAGTTATAGGAGAATTCGGAGGACAGCACACCAACGGAGATGTTGACGAAGCCACGATAATGAGCTACTGCACCAAAAAGAACGTTGGCTATCTTGGCTGGTCATGGAAAGGTAACAGTTCGGATCTTTCCTTCCTTGATATCTCAAATGACTGGTCAGGAGAATCCCTGACCTCATGGGGCAACACCTTGATAAACGGAAAAAACGGCATCAAGAAAACCTCAAAGAAATGCACTGTATTTTCGGGCAACTTTTCCTCATCTTCCAACTCATCATCGGAAAGCAGCTCTTCGTCAAGTTCTTCGTCATCGGGCAGCAGTTCCTCTAGCAGCGGGGATCCTTATGTGTCACTGTCCAGACTTCAAAAAACGGCGGCAGCTTTAACGCTTCAAATATCAAAAAAGGCGGATATTTCTATCTTGAATACTCAAATAACAACAATAAACAGATAGAACTCATACTGCAAAGCTGGAGCGGAGGAGCAAGCTGGGCTAAAGTTTCCGCTTATGAGTATGGTACAGCAAACGGGCATAACAATGCAAAGTTTTCATACAATGATTGTGTTAAAGCCTTTGGTACAAGCAATTTCAGCATTTATATTATAATTCATTGATTCAAAAAAATTATTAATACTTTTTTTATAATT
>NZ_CAMHRZ010000201.1 GCF_946187255.1 uncultured Ruminococcus sp. | reverse complement strand
AAATGGGTTTGAAGACAGTATGGACAGCTCCAATCTTAGATTTGGAAAGCTGCTGGGAAAGAAGAAGAAATGATAAACTTGCAGTCAACCATATAGATGTGGTTGACTGCTTTTCTATTCTGCATTCTTGTGGTTTAATACTTATGTATTTGTGCCACACTTTCTAAGAAGCACAGTTGGTGTTAGGTTATAATATGACTTGAAAAAATATGCTTATCGGTACTTTTGTAAACATGGGATGTTAGGGTATTGCTGTTCGCCCTATCACATTCACCCCATGTTTTTCATCGAGGACTGATGACCGACCCCTCGGAAGCGCTTCACTGTCCTCGCCGGAAGACGCGCAGCAATGTATCTGCGCGGAGGGTTTAAGTGTGGATATTAGTATTGTTCACGCTCAGGGTTTTGTCATTGCCGCGCTTTTGTAGAACGGCAGCTTGCTGTGCGTTTTGGTTTCGCGCTTCGGTGATTGAGGGGCTCCGCCAACAATCAGCTTTGTTGATTGTGCAAACCTCTAAATCTCTATTCGCGGCTTAGGGAGCGATATGCGCTTGTTTGTCTCCACACACTCTCATTTTCCGCGCCGCATCTCCAAAGGGTTCAGCGCAACCAACTTCCCGCACCTGTCAATAATTATGAATTATGAATTATGAATTATTAATTGAGAATATCCTGTTATTAAGTACGATAAAAGGGCTGACCGCCCTTGCTCGCCCATGCGTCCGCTTTTCAACCTGTATGCCCCAATATAAAGGAATACAACAAATCTTATATAAAAGTATGTCATCGGCACAAAAAATATTTAACATTCCCGATAAAAAATTCCCGTAAACTGCGCAATAAATGGCAAGGGGATGTCAAATTATAGAATTGACACTATTTTTGAATTATGCTATAATGTTCTCAACGATGAAGATCGCAGTTTATATGCGTCCCGCTGTCGGCATTTTATGTCGGGGCACACACAGCGGCGCCGCACCGAAACGGAGGTAATTATCATGAGCAATAAGCTTTCAAACACACCTGAGGTCAAGATAGGTCTGGTGGCAGTTTCAAGAGACTGCTTCCCCATGAGCCTGTCGGAAAACAGAAGAAATGCCGTAGCTAAGGCTTATACCGAAAAGTACGGCGCAGAGGGGCTTTTTGTATGTCCCACCATTATCGAGAATGAGCTCCACATGAGAAAGGCTCTCGACGAAGTAAACGCAGCAGGCTGCAACGCTATCGTTGTATATCTGGGCAACTTCGGTCCCGAGACTCCCGAGACTCTGCTGGCTAAGTATTTCGACGGTCCTGCAATGTTCGTTGCAGCTGCCGAAGATGACTGCGGCAATGCTCTTATCGACAACAGAGGCGACGCTTACTGCGGTATGCTCAATGCAAGCTACAATCTCAAGCTGAGAGGCGTTAAGGCTTACATACCCGAGTATCCCGTCGGCACCGCTCCCGAAGTTGCTGATATGATCAAGGAGTTCGTACCGATCGCTAAGACTGTTATTGGTCTGAAGAACCTGAAGATCATCACCTTCGGTCCCCGTCCGCAGGACTTCCTGGCTTGTAATGCACCTATTGCAAGACTTTATGATCTGGGCGTTGAGATCGAGGAGAATTCCGAACTGGATCTGTTCGAGGCTTACAACAATCACAAGGATGATCCCCGTATCCCCGATGTTATCGCTGATATGGAGAAGGAACTGGGCGACGGCAACAAGATGGCAGGTATACTCCCCCGTCTTGCACAGTACGAGCTCACTCTGCTTGACTGGATAGAGGCTCACAAGGGCGACAGAAAGTATATCGCACTGGCAAACAAGTGCTGGCCCGCTTTCCAGACACAGTTCAGATTTGTTCCCTGCTATGTAAACGGCAGACTGGCAGCACGCGGTATCCCCGTATCCTGCGAAGTTGATATCTACGGTGCTCTTTCCGAGTACATCGGCGAGTGCGTATCCGATGAGATCGTTACTCTGCTGGATATCAACAACACAGTTCCCGGAAATATCTACAGAGAGGATATCGAGGGCAAGTTCGATTATACCCAGAGAGATACCTTCATGGGCTTCCACTGTGGCAATGGTTCCTGCTGCATAGTTGAGAATCCCACAATGAAGTATCAGCTCATCATGAACCGCGGCCTTGAAGGCGGCGGAGAGCCTGATATCTCCAGAGGTACCCTGGAAGGCGACATCAAGCCCGGTGAGATCACATTCTTCCGTCTCCAGTCCACCGCTGACGCAACTCTGCGTTCCTATGCGGCTGAGGGCGAGATACTCCCCGTAGCTACACGTTCCTTCGGTACCATCGGTATCTTCGGCATCAAGGAGATGGCTCGTTTCTACAGATACGTTCTGATCGAGAAGGGCTATCCTCATCACGGTGCGGTAGTATTCGGCCATCACGGCAAGGCACTGTTCAACGTGCTGAAATATCTGGGCGTAGAAGACAGAGAGTACAACAGACCCGCAGGTGTAAGATACTTCGGTGAGAACCCCTACAAATAATGTATGATAATGAAGCCGGTGAGAGATCATCGGCTTCTTTTTTTATGCATAATAATGTATAAATGAGCAATATATGCATTATCATTATGATCCGTCCTGTATCGCCGTATAAGATGTTCTGCCTGCGTAATGTTCAGCTGAAGTCGGATTATTAATGAAGTTTTTGCAATTACGTCTTGCAATTTGTCGGAAAATATGGTATGATATACGTTAAGGGATTTTTTTAAAAGATTTACGCACACAAGTGCGGGATAGGAGTATTTGTATGCCAAAGAAACAGGATATCAACAAGATAATGATAATTGGTTCGGGTCCTATAATCATAGGTCAGGCGTGTGAGTTCGACTACTCGGGCACACAGGCTTGCAAGGCGCTGAGAAATCTCGGATACGAGATAGTGCTGGTAAACTCGAACCCCGCGACTATCATGACTGACCCCGATGTTGCGGATATCACCTATATCGAGCCCCTGAACCTTGACAGGCTCACACAGATAATCGACAAGGAACGCCCCGATGCACTGCTGCCCAATCTCGGCGGACAGTCGGGTCTTAACCTCTGCTCCGAGCTGGATAAGGCTGGTGTGCTGAAAAAGTACAATGTACAGGTAATAGGCGTACAGGTGGATGCTATCGAGCGCGGCGAGGACAGGATAGAGTTCAAGAATGCCATGAGCGAACTGGGCATAGGTATGCCCAAGAGCCAGGTGGCTTATTCCGTTGAGGAAGCTGTAAAGATAGCTGAGGAACTGAAATACCCCGTTGTTCTCCGTCCCGCATACACCATGGGCGGCGCAGGCGGCGGCATGGTATACAATGTGGATGAGCTGAAAGTCGTATGTGCAAGAGGTCTGCAGGCATCCCTCGTAGGTCAGGTGCTGGTCGAAGAATGCATCTTCGGCTGGGAAGAGCTTGAGCTTGAGGTAGTGAGAGATGCTAACAACAATAAGATAACCGTATGCTTCATCGAGAATATCGACCCGATCGGCGTGCATACAGGTGACTCCTTCTGCTCCGCACCGATGCTGACTATCCCCGAAGATGTTCAGAAGGAACTCCAGGATATGTCCTACCGCATCATCGACAGCATACAGGTGATCGGCGGCTGCAACTGCCAGTTCGCAAGGAACCCCGAGGACGGCAGGATAGTCGTTATCGAGATCAACCCCAGAACTTCCCGTTCTTCCGCACTGGCTTCAAAGGCTACAGGCTTCCCGATAGCACTGGTATCGGCTATGCTTGCCTGCGGACTTACACTGGATGAGATACCCTGCGGCAAGTACGGTACTCTTGACAAGTATGTTCCCGACGGCGAGTATGTAGTTATCAAGTTTGCAAGATGGGCATTCGAGAAATTCAAGGGCGCTGAGGATAAGCTGGGCACTCAGATGAGAGCCGTAGGCGAGGTAATGAGCATCGGCAAGACCTATAAGGAGGCTTTCCAGAAGGCCATACGTTCACTGGAGACAGGCAGATATGGTCTGGGCTTTGCCAAGAATTTCCACGAGCTGACAAAGGAAGAACTGCTGGATAAGCTGCGCTTCCCCACAAGCGAAAGACAGTTCGTTATGTATGAAGCACTCCGCAAGGGCGCTACCATAGATGAGATACACGAGCTCACCAAGATCAAGCACTGGTTCCTGGAACAGATGAAGGAACTGGTGGACGAGGAAGAAGCTCTGCTGAAAAACAAGGGCGCTGTTCCCGCTGAGGACGTGCTGAAACAGGCTAAGCTGGACGGTTTCTCCGACAGATACCTGTCCTCTCTGCTGGAAGTTACCGAAGAGGAGATAAGAAATGCCCGCATCGGCTTCGGCATAAAGGAAGCATGGGAGGGCGTTCATGTAAGCGGCACCAAGGATGCGGCTTACTACTACTCCACCTATCACCTCGATGAGGACAACAGCCCCGTGAATACCGACAAGCCCAAGATCATGATACTGGGCGGCGGTCCCAACCGTATCGGTCAGGGCATCGAGTTCGACTACTGCTGCGTACACGCTGCACTGGCACTGAAAAAGCTGGGCTTTGAGTCGATAATAGTTAACTGCAACCCCGAGACTGTATCTACCGACTACGATACCTCCGACAAGCTGTACTTCGAGCCTCTGACACTGGAGGATGTACTGGCTATCCACGACAAGGAGAAGCCTGTGGGCGTTATCGCACAGTTCGGCGGACAGACTCCTCTTAACCTCGCTAACGACCTGAAAAAGTACGGCGTTAATATACTGGGTACCACCCCCGAGACCATCGACCTTGCAGAGGACAGAGATCACTTCCGTGCAATGATGGATAAGCTGGGTATACCCATGCCCGAGGCAGGCATGGCTGTAAATGTGGACGAAGCTCTGGAGATCGCAAACCGTATCGGCTACCCCGTAATGGTAAGACCTTCCTACGTTCTTGGCGGACGCGGAATGGAGATCGTTCACGATGATGATATGATGAGAGTTTATATGTCGGCAGCGGTAGGCGTTACTCCCGACAGACCTATACTTATAGACCGCTTCCTCAACCACGCTACCGAGTGTGAGGCTGACGCTATCTCCGATGGTGAGAACTGCTTTGTTCCCGCTGTTATGGAGCATATCGAGCTGGCGGGCGTACATTCGGGCGACTCTGCGTGCATACTCCCCTCTAAGAACCTGAGCGAAAAGCAGGTCGCTACTATCAAGGAGTATACAAAGAAGATCGCTGTTGAGATGAATGTCAAGGGTCTTATGAATATGCAGTACGCTATCGAGGGCGATACCGTTTATGTGCTGGAAGCTAATCCCCGTGCATCGAGAACAGTACCTCTGGTATCAAAGGTATGCTCGATAAATATGGTAAAGATCGCCACCGAGATAGTTACCGCCCCCCTGACAGGCAAGCCTTCTCCCGTACCTGCCCTGAAGGACAAGAAGATAGGTCACTACGGCGTAAAGGAAGCTGTGTTCCCCTTCAATATGTTCCAGGAAGTAGACCCTGTCCTCGGACCTGAGATGAGATCCACAGGCGAAGTACTGGGTATTTCTCCCAGCTTCGGTGAGGCTTACTACAAGGCACAGGAAGCTACCAAGACCGCACTTCCTCAGGAGGGCACTGTACTTCTCAGCGTATGCGACAGAGACAAGCCCGAACTGGTGGAGATCGCAAAGGCGTTCCATGAGCTTGATTTCAAGATACTGGCAACAGGCAAGACCTACGAGATGATCGTTGAAGCAGGCATCCCCGCAAAGAAGATCTTCAAGATGTATGAGGGCAGACCCAACATCGCAGACGAGATCGCAAACGGCGAGATTCAGCTGATAATCAACACTCCCGCAGGCAAGACCAGTGTTCATGACGACAGCTACATCAGAAAGGCTGCCATCAAGCACCGCGTACCCTACATCACCACAATGGCTGCTGCAAAGGCAAGCGCAGAGGGTATCAAGGCTATCAAGAAGAACACTCATTTCGGCGTGAAGTCGCTGCAGGCACACCACGCAGACATCACCGAACTTTAATACAAGATATACAGAGGACAGCGCATGATGCTGTCCTCTTTTTTTGTATATGGCATGATTGACAGTGGAGAAGGGAAGTGGTATAATTAACAGGATCATACATCCTGCGGCGGTGACGAGTGCTTTCGGTTTACACGCTTACACGCTTCTCTACACGCTTTTTACACGCTTCTCACACGCTCAAAACCGCGCAATACAGGGCTTTACACGCTTACACGCTTATTTTCTTAACTTGCTGTACAGAAATTATAA
>NZ_CAMHRZ010000200.1 GCF_946187255.1 uncultured Ruminococcus sp. | reverse complement strand
CCTGCTGGCGCGAGGCGTACGCCGACGCAGTCGCGTAAACCGCGCGCTTTGGTTCACGGCTTAGTTTGTTGTGGGCGCTCATTTGCTTCCGCGCACCTTTTTTTGCTTGACCCCCTTGCATTTTCTCGCATTATGTGTTATAATTATACAAAACAAGAATTATTATTAACCAACATATTGTAAATCTTCTAACAATTTGTTACATAACACCGCAAAAACCTCACTATCTAAGGTCACACATAAAAGCAGACCGCAGCACTCACGGAGTGCTGCGGTCTTGCTATGCATATCTCTATCCTTTCTTCGGCAGCTTCATGTCAAGCACCGAATCCCTCACCACCAGTTCGGGTACAAACAGCATATCCTCTCTGGTGCCGCTGTGCTTGCCCATCATTTCAAGCAGCAGCTGTGCAGCGGCTTCGCCCAGTTTCTTCTGCGGGTGATGCACCGTCGTCAGCGGGACTTCGCATATCGATGCGTAGTGGGAATCATCTATGCCCACCACCGAGATGTCTTCGGGCACCTTTATGCAGTTCTCGCGGAATATCTTCAGCAGCTTTACCGCCAGCTTGTCGTTGTAGCACACCACTGCCGTCCTGCCGTAAGCCAGCTTCACCAGCTTGTCCGCCATAAAGCTGAACATATCCTCGTTCCCCGCATTGGAGAACCACATGACATTCCGCTCCGCCGCTGTGACACCGTGAGCGAGACAGCTTTCCATAAATCCGCTGTAGCGCTTGTGTCCCTGAATGTCGTCCAGTGCGAATATTCCTGCGATATCCCTGTGTCCGCAGTCAAACAGATAATCCGTGACTATCCTGCCCGCCGCTTCGTCATCCATCGCCACGCAGGGGCACTTCGACCAGGTGTACTTTGCGTTGAAGAACACCAGCGGGATATTCTCACGCTCCAGTCTTGCGTAAAGCTCCTTGTTGGGGTTGGGCAGGGCGCTCTTTGAAGGCTCGACTATAAGCCCCTTTACGCCGTTCGCCAGCATACTCTCCAGCGCCTGAGTCTCCTCATAGACCTGATCGTGAGTGATAGCCAGCTGCATGGTGCAGCCCGCACTGCCAAGCACGCTCTCGATGCCAGTTACGATATGCGGGAATATATAATCGCTGAAATAGGTGGAGATGACCCCCACGTTGCCTTTCACCGCCAGTGAGGGCGAAGTCCTGCTCCTGCTGCCCACATAGGTGCCGCTGCCCCTCATACGGACGATGACGTTCTCGCTTTCAAGCAGCATCAGCGCCTGACGGACTGTCTGCCGGCTGACGTTGTGTATCTCGCAGAGCTGCTTCTCCGTAAGGAAACGGTCGCCGGGTTTCAGCCCCTTTTCCGCGATATTATCCTTGACCCATTCCACGATCATCAGATATTTGTAATTATCCATACTGTCCTCCCTGTTGTTCAAAAACACAATACAAGATACGTTGCGCTGTTCAGGATTAGTATAGCACAACCCCGCCCGATTGTAAATACAACTTTGCATGATTTTTGTAACTTTGGCTGGGTAATTGAATAACCTATGTTCCCTTTGTGCATTTCAGACAATTTTCTTGTATACCCCCTCTTTACACCGAAAAAGCTAGGTTTGCTTGAATATTTAATTTATTAAAATATGGTCATAAAGTGTCCGTTTTTACCGACAATACAAATTGTAAATTTATTGTTAAACAGTCAAACAAATACCTGTTAATCGTTTACTGTAATCGTATTCTCTTCCATATTTTACTAATTTTGTCAATATATACAAAGGTTCGTATAACATATATATAATATGCCACTTGCATAATTTCGTAATTTATGTTACCATATTCACGATGAAGGATAAAGCCGCCTGTAGCTCAAAGGGTAAGAGTCGCACGCGGCGGACGTGGGGCGCAGTTAATATATACATATAAAGCTGCGCCTTATCTCTCCAACATCGTTTTATGGCAATGCCCCTCTCCCTCCGGTAAAGGTGACGGGTATCTGCTGAGTTCGTTTGATCCTTTGCCCGTTATGTATGGCGTTCGTTGCGGGATCTGTCGGGGAGGTATTCTCGGCAGACCCCGCTGAAATGAAGTACTGTAATCGATTACATCTGTATATTTCGGGCGGGATAGGGTAACCTTTTATTAGCTATAGGAGGCAATGTGTATGGTAACAATGAAAAAGGTATTTGCAGGATTGCTGGCGCTGACGATGTGCATTGGTATGGCTTCATGCGGCGATAAGAGCGCCAAGACAGAGGACAAGAAAGAACCCGACAAGGTCATTGACCTGAAAAAAGAACAGATGGCTGTGGTTGAGGAGGCGGCTTCTAAGCTCCCCGAGATAGAGTTGGAAAACAGTACCATCAAATGGTACGCACACTACGACATCAATCCCGGCAACGGTCAGGTAACACCTCCGGGATTACAGATGTTCAAGGACACCTACGACGGTAAAATCGAATTTGTACAGACTACCTGGGATAACCGCTACACAGATCTGGCGGCAAAGGTAATGGCGAACGACTCACCCGACTTTTTCCCTGCTTCGGATATGGACGGTTTCCCCAAAGGAGCCATCAAGGGTATGTTCGAGCCTGTGGATGAGTATGTCGACCTGGACAGCGAACTGTGGGCTGACGTAAAGGCTACCAGTGATTCGTTCGTATACAACGGCGGTCACTACGTTATCCCCATCGGTTCTGCACCCGATTATGTGTGCGTATACAACACCAAGACCATAGAGGAACACGGGCTGGAGGATCCCGCAACACTTTACTACAACAACGAATGGACATGGAGCAAGTTCTCAAAGATGTGCCTTGAATTCGTGGATGCCGACCATGATGTATACTCTCTGGACGGCTACTGGTATCCTTCGGCACTGAACAATATCTGCGGCGTGCCGCTGATAGGTCTGGAGAACGGCAAGATCGTGAACAATATGGAGCGTCCCGAGATCGCCAAGATGCAGGAGCTGATGTACGAGCTGCAGAAGAACGAGGTGGTATTCGACCGTTCTTCCAACAACTGGGCGACCAGAGGTGACGGCACCACAGGCGAAGGTCTGGGAACATATCTCACACTGTTCATCCCCGTAGGTCTGTGGGGCATCGAGGATACTCCCGAGAACGTAAAGCCTTTCGGTGATGTTGAAGCGGGCGAGATAATGTTCTGCCCTATGCCGAGACTGGACGATTCCGATACTTACTACGTTTCCGCAAGAGTTGAGGGCTACCACATCATAAAGAACGCGCCTAACCCGATGGGCGTTGCGGCTTACCTTAACTGCCTGAAAGTATGCGCTACGGAGGCTTCCGAAATCACGGAACAGCAGCTTAAAGAGGACTACAAGTGGAACGATGATATGATCGCCATGAGAGAAGAAGTATACAGACTTGTAAACGAGCATCCCGTATATGACTTCCAGCGCGGAGTATCCAGCGAGCTGGAAAAGACCATGCAGGACGTTAACCAGTACACCATGCACACAGGCAACGCAGGTACATGGTCTGAGTGCGTAGCGGAGAACATCACTGCGGTGGATTATCTCATCAAGGAAGCTAACGACAATATTGGTGCTGAATAAAGCATCTTTACCCTGATCTGTCGCAGCTGAAATAACACCATAAATACAACGATCCCGGTGCGTATCGCATCGGGATCGTTTTCATTGATCTCATTTACAGCGGCACATTGGTGCGCCTTTTATCGGGGAGCGGCGGCGAGAACAGGTCTGCGTGGCTGTTGTCATCGAACTGGGCTGAAACGCTTTGTTCAAAGCCCTCCTCTGTTTTGGTTATCATGTCGTAGTATATTATCGCGTTGGAAATATCTATTATCTCGTCCGCATAGCTTGCGTAGGTCTGGATGTATTCATCATCCACCACACCGTCGTTGACCCTTGTTTCGCACACTTCGGCATTGTAATCGGGGTCTGTGTCCGCCTTGAACTGACCGTGAAGGGTCTCGCGGAAGATGGGGTTGGGAGTTCCCCTGAATACCTGATTGCAGGATACGGATGTCATAACGTTCTTGTAGCCCGTCAGGTCGAAATAGGTGCCCTTCTGGCTGTCGTAGTATACAGTATCGGTGATGAAGTTGCCGTTGGGGAATATTACCACGTTCTCACTGTCTTCGGGGATGGAGAATATATCGTGTCCCAGTGCGTACTTGTTCTCAAAGCCCAGCATATTTCCCAGTGTGGGCTGAACATCGTACATACCCATCACCTGTTCGATCTCTCTGGGTTCGTATTCGCCGCCCTTTGACCAGATTATGAAAGGCGTTTTGCGGTTGATGTTGTAATAGAAATCATCTACGGGGATGTAGGAGGGGTCATCCTCTGTCCTTACGGTATCGGTAAAGGGGTCGTAGTTGAGGTAGTACTCGTACTCCGCAGGCTTTATCTTTGCATCGTGGTCGCCGTACAGCACGAATACAGAATTTTCCAGCAGACCCTGTTTGTCAAGGTCGGCAAGGAACTGTCCCAGCGCTTCGTCCGCATAGTGTACCGATTTGAAGTAGGAGCCCAGCTTGGTGCCCTGCAGGAAAGGCGCTGATACGTCCTCATACAGCCCTGTTTCGCTGTTGAAGCGCTTATACCTGAAAGTAACGTCCAGGTCGCTTACACGCTCGATATCGGTGAAAGGCGTGTGATTCGTCAGCATCAGGAAGCAGCCGTACCACTTGTCGTTCGTGCGGTCTATCTCCTGTACCTTCGGCACTGCCTGCCTGAAAAAGCTCTTGTCGGAAAGTCCCAGTCCTATGGTCTCGTCGATAACGAAATCGCTGGAATAGTTGTAGAACTTGTCATAACCCAGTGAGCTGTGAAGATTGAGCCTGTTCCAGTAGGAGCCGTTGTTTCCGTGCATACTGAATGTATAGTAGCCCTCGTTCTTCAGCATCTTCTGTATGGTGGTATAATCTCTGTCCCAGTAGTTTATCGCCACTGTGCCGCTGGATGCGGGCATCAGCGAAGTGGAGAAAGTGAACTCGGAATCGGAGCTGGTGCCTACGCTTTCCTGTGCGTAGAAGTTCTTGAAATAAAGCCCCTCTTTTGCCAGCTTGTTGAGGTTCGGAGTAAGTTCGGCACCGTTTATGTAGGTCTCCATGCAGAACTGCTGTATGCTCTCACCGTGTATGACTATAACGTTCTTGCCCTTGAATATATCGGTGTAGTCGTTGCTGTTCTCCTTTTTGGCGACCTCCTTGACCTCTTCCTTTTCATCGTAGAACTCGTCAAAGGCTTCTTTCTTCTCCGCATAGCCGAACATCATGTTTATCTTTGAATAAGCGCTGGATACCGCATCGCTGGTCTGGTAGGTGTACATACCAAAAGTTCCCATGACGTACTCTCTGTTCCACTGCTTGCGAAGTCTGGAATAATCCGTTCCCGAAAGGGTAGCCGCAAACACTGCCAGCACCACAAGTCCGCATACAGCGGTAAACGCAAAACTCTTGCTGCGCTTCTGCTTCTGCTTTGTCTCGCCGTCATACTCGCGGGTCTTCTTCTTGCAGAAATGGTAGGTCACTGCCAGCGCGGGGATAGCCCACAGATACAAAAGATCCTTGGGTTCAAGTATATTCTTGAACACCGCATCCATTACTCCGGGAAGCTGTGAACCCGTTGACAGCAGTGAGAATGACAGGAATGATCTGTAATTTGAATAGTATACGGAATTGCCCGCCACAAGTATCACATTGATGACATTCATGGTCATCAGGAAGCGGAAGCGCCCTTTCAGCGTCTTGAAGCAGAAAGAGAATGCCGCCATTATCAGCATCACCGCCAGATCAGCCATAAGGGGCTTGACCTGATTGTAGGCGAACCTCACCGTCAGCGCCCTCAGCAGAAAGCCGTTTATCACCGAGATGACAACGAACGCCGGCACCAGCGGGTTTTCTCTGTAAAAGGTCTTTAATTTGCCCGGAAGCGCTTTAAAAAACTTTACCATAGTATTCTCCTTTTATATAGTGTACAGCATATATCATTACTTTATTCAGTGCGTATACTATTTTAATCCTCTTTGTAACAATTGTCAAGAACACCACCGTATTTTCGGCAGCTTAAACAATTTGCCGTATAAAACTGTTCTACAATAGTATTTTATCACATCCACCGCGAAAGTCAATCATATCCGCACATTTTTCAGCGCATTTTCATTTTGGCAAAAAGTGCCGATCTTTCGGAAAATGCCTTGTCTTCAAATCACTTCTTTACAGATTTATGCAATATATTCAAGGTGCGCCTAAGGCTTTCAACAATTATATAGA
>NZ_CAMHRZ010000199.1 GCF_946187255.1 uncultured Ruminococcus sp. | reverse complement strand
ACAGGAACTTTGTTGCATCAAGACCTGCTTCGATGACTTTGTTGGTGTTGTTGATGTATACATCGAACTCGCTGATATGAGTATTTATCTGTATCGAATCCAGCTCGGTAATCTCGATGGGCTTGATGAATTCTTCGATATCATCTACACTTGCACGGATATCCTCTGTCTGCCTCAGCTTTATCCAGCCCTGCTGTTCAAGAATGCGGAGAGCTCTGTACTCGTTGGTCGCATCGTTGGGTATAACAATCGTTGCGCCGTCGGGCACTTCATCGGCAGTATCGTACTTCTCGGAATATGCAGCGATAGGCTCAACATGGATATTTCCTATATTGATAAGATCGCCGTTGTTGATCTCGTTCCATTCTTTAAGATACGGTTCGTGCTGCATATAGTTGAAATCTACCTCGCCGTTTTCCACCTTTTCGTTCCAGGTGCTGTCGGAAGCTGTGCTGACAAGTTCTACCGTATAGCCCTTTTCGTTCAGTGCAGGCTCGATATATTCCAGTATCTCGCTGTGAGGTGTAAGGTCTGCCAGACCCTTTATAACTGTAAGCTCCTTGCCGTTCTCATCCTTTGTTACGGGTGCCGCAAGGGTGGAATTTTCAGAGCCGCAGCTTGTGAATATAGCCGAGATGAGTGTTGCTGCAACAGCAGCTGCGATGATGTTCTTTGTTTTCATAATAATTTCCTCCTAAGTGTTTTCATTTTACTTTTCTTTTATATATAACGGCTTCCGCCGTTTTTAACTAAATGAGATGTCTTTTCCTGAGTATAAGGTTTGAGATAAGATCTCCCGCCAGCTGAGCCACCTGTACCATTACGATCAGCACCAGTACGGAAGCTATCAGCATATCATGATAAAATCTGTTGAATCCGAAGCGCACTGCTATATCGCCTATGCCGCCTGCACCGAAATTTCCCGCAAGTGCTGTCATGGAGATTATACCGATAAGTGCTACCGTGAAACCTCTTATTATAGAAGGTATGGCTTCGGGGAGCATTATGTGGAAAACTATTGCCGCCGAGCTTGACCCCATCGCCTTTGCAGCTTCTATCTTGCCCTTTGGTATCTCGACGAATGCGCCCTGAACCAGTCTTGCATACATGGGTATACAGCTTGCCGCAAGAGCTATGATACAAGCATTTGATCCGTAGCTTTGTCCCAACAGCGCCCTTGCCAGCGGCAGGGTAACGATTATCATTATCATCGAGGGCAGTGAACGCAGACAGTTCACGATCGTTCCCGCTGTTTCGTTAAGCACCGGTACGGGTCTTACGCCATCTTTCGATATCACCGAAAGTCCTATCCCCAACAGGATACCAAGCACAAGGGTTATCACTGCACTGAGTGCTACCATATATAAGGTATCCCATACCGCGGGGAATACCGTATCCCACACCTCCTTGCTGAATGCGTGCTTTACTACTTCCCAGAACGGGTATTTCAAAAAGCTCATATTCCGCCACCTCCTGTAAATGTATCGTCATGTCTGAACTCTTTGTATACTTCAAGGAATATCTTTCCTGTTGAGCTTTTGGGGTCGAGGAAGATATCGCTTGTTTTTCCGCTTTCGGTTATTGATCCGTTTTCCAGCACTGCGACCTTGCTGCATATCCGCTTTGCGGCTTCAAGCTCGTGGGTTATCATTATTATAGTCACACCCAATTCTTTGTTGACTTGTTCCAGCAGGTCAAGTATCGAAAGTGTTGACTGCGGGTCGAGAGCACTTGTTGCTTCGTCCGAAAGCAGAACATCGGGATCGTTTGCAAGGGCTCTTGCTATTCCTACGCGCTGTTTCTGACCGCCCGATAGTGAACCGGGATATGCGTATTTCTTATCGGAAAGTCCCACAAGCTTTAACAGCTTATCCACCTTGGCTTCTATTTCCTTTTTGGGAGTTTTGACCAGCTTCAGCGGATATGCGATATTCTGGAACACCGTCATCGAATCAAAGAGATTGAACTGCTGGAATACCATGCCTATCTTTTTGCGTCTTTCTGCAAGCTGTTTTTTGTTCAGTGCTGTTATCTCGGTATCGCCTATCCATACCTTTCCGCTGTCTGGTTCTTCAAGGCGGTTTATACAACGCACCAGCGTGGATTTACCTGCTCCCGAAAAACCGACTATGCCGTAGATGTCGCCTTTGTCTATACTAAGGTCTATGCCTTTGAGCACATCGTTTTTCTCTTTCTTATTATAGAATGATTTATATAAGTTTTCTGTCCTTATATACGCTCCCATATAGTATTACCTCGTTTCTTTGCAGGTCTTTTCTATAACTGTTATAGAACTGATTTATTGGCTGTGTCTTATCGATTGATTTAATTTATATCACATTTTTCCCGTATCGTCAATCCGAAAATGCGATAACGTTATCACTGCAAAAGTCGCAAATGCCGAAGAGGTCATTTTTTGAAAACTAAATGTAAACTATTCTGTGAAATAACGTTTCATATCTGCTTGATAAATGAATAATTTATAAACGAAGGCATTTGCGCTGAGCTTATGTGATAACGTAGTCATTTTTAAAATACCGAAATTTCTGAGTTTTCGGTGCTGATGTATGCACGCTTATGCGCTTGATGGATCGTCACGGTGCTAACGTTATCATCGCTTGACATGAGTACGGAAAAGTGATATCGTAGTCTGAAAATACAGTAAAGCGAGATGATCAGCATGAACAAAACAGGATATGAAAATGTAAAAACCGTAATTGCGCTGTCTGTGCCTGCGATACTTTCGCAGCTTTCCACGGTGATAATGCAGTACATCGACACTGCTATGGTCGGAAGTCTCGGCTCCGGTGCAACAGCATCGGTGGGACTTGTCAATACTACCATATATCTTACAAACGGTTTCTGCACCGCAGCATCTGTGGGCAGTTCTGTCACGATAGCTCATGCTGTGGGTGCAGGCTCTATACACAAAGCAAGACTACTGTACCGACAGTCACTTATATGCGTGACTGTATTCTCACTGATACTGATGACTTTATGTTTAGCGATACACGGATATCTTCCCGAATGGCTGGCAGGTGATAAGGCGATACGCGCAGATTCTTCGACTTACTTTTTTGTATACTCCCTGTCACTGCCTTTTGTGGCGGTAAATAATATGGCGGGGGCATCGATACAGTGCAGCGGCAATACAAGGATACCAGGTTCGGTGAATATACTCATGTGTCTGCTGGACGTTTTGTTCAACCGCATTTTCATATTCAAGCCTTTTGATCTCGGTGTGCAGGGTGCGGCTCTCGGTACTGCACTTTCGCAGGTGATAGCTTCCGTGATACTTGTGACATACTCCTGCCTGTTCTTCAGCAAGCTGAAAATAAGGCATCTTCGCGGAAGGCTGATCGATATACGGGAACTTGCAAAAGCTCTTAAGATATCCCTGCCCGTAGCATTTGAGGAATTTGTGATGTGCGGGACTTTCATTATAACTACCCGTATCCTCGCTCCATACGGTGCGCTTGAAACTGCGGTATATGCTCTGGTCATGACAGCTGAAAGCGTATGCTATATGCCCGGATTCGGTATAGGTATAGCTGCGACATCTCTTGTCGGAAGAAGTATTGGCGAGAACAACAGGGCGCTGACAAAGTCCTACGCTAAACTTTCTCTTATAGTCGGCACAGCGGTAATGAGTTTATTTGCAATGATAGTGTTCATCGCGGCACCGAATATCTGCGGTATGCTGACAAGTGATACCGAAGCGGCAAGACTAGCGGTGAAATGTCTGCGGATAGAGATGCTGTGTGAACCGTTATTTGCGGTTCAGCTAGTGTCCTCAGGAATATTCAGGGGCGCTGACGATACCCTTGCATCGGGTATTATCAATGCCGTGAGTATGTGGGGATTTCGTTTGCTGCTCATCACTGTTCTCGTCAGGAGGTATATGGTCGTAGGAGTATGGATATCCATAAGTGCCGAGCTTTGTGTGCGCGGAAGTGTATTTTTTCTGCGTTACAGGAGCTTCAAATGGCTGGATAAATACAAGATTGCGTAGATCATCACTTACATAAAACTATTGGAAAGAACGATGTAAAATGAGCATCAGAGCAGACCACAACAGGCTGAAGGCGATGAGCAGATATACATACCGGGTGAAAAGGAGGATGAAAACTTTGATGATGCTGTGCAAAACTGCGTTGAGATATACACCGAGACAGCAGCCGAACTGCGAAGTCTGAGCGAAGAATTCGGACTTGATATAAGATTTGATGATATACTGATCTGAGGATCATATTTGGTCGGTATGCGGATATTTTTATATACAGAAAAGACGGCAGATGTAGGTGAAGTCTACATCTGCCGTTAATGCAGTGGAAAATGATTGTTTTACTCTCCATGTAAACCGTGTAATCCTACTTGATATTCTTAGATTAACCCTTGACACACACTCCCCGTTGTAGTATAATAGAGCAGATGCGTATTATAGGAGGATAACATATGGGATTTATGAGGCGTGGAAACTATGAAAAAAACACGATCGAGATAGTAGTCGATCATGTTAGGCATACTATCCGCAGCGAGATGGAACACTTACGATTTGAAGGGAAGACTGCGGAGGAATCCGCTAAACTCGCACAGATCATACTGGCTTCGACGGCAAAGCAGGAGCTTATCCTCGAAGGGCGCTGTTTTGTCGGTATCACCGCAAATCCGATGCAAAGCCTGTCCGCACATGGTATCAATATTTTTGCTTCCAATACATTTTTCTGTATAGATATCCCGAAGGATGATGCCAAATCATGCAAAGAAGCAGTTATGGAACTGGAAGGCTACGAGCCTGTCAGTGAAATGGAAACCGACTGCTATGAAACACCGTTTTCACAGCTGTACCTCTATATTTATAAAATCACTGATCAGACAAATGAAAAACCGTACATCAAGGAAATTGTACCGCTGCAGTATCTTCCGGAGCGTGAAATTACCATTCGCACGGAAAAACGTGATGGAACTGCCAATGCTCGTTTTGCTGTCGAAATGAATGAGACGGTTTGCGATGATTTGCTCACGGAGATCCGTACAGGCATTTCTGCGCATCAGTTTGCGGAACTTCGTATCAGGCACAGGGATTTCAATCAGATAATTGTACAGTTCGGTGATGACTGCTGCATCATCAGTTACGATGCCGGAACTTCTCAGTGTGGCGGCTACCAGAGTTACCGCAGCGGCTCCACTTCACGCAAAAAGGTAAAGCTGTATTCCGGCGAATATCCTGATTATATGATTTGCCATGATATGCAGGTACTCGAAGAAATTCTGCATTATTTCCTTCTGAAAGGAAAAAAGCCCGGAAAGCGTCAGAATGTCAAATGGGTCAATATGAAATATGACGATTGAAAATAAGAGAGGTAACAACTTATGGATGAAATCCGAATCCCATTACATTTCCGTGAGGGAATGTATCACCTGAACGAACTTCCCACAGAATCGGATGATTTTCTGCTCCTTCGCTTGGAGCCTTGTGAGATTGTATCCTACTCAGTTCCTGGAAAAAGTAATGTGGTCAGGCTGTACAACCTTGAAGAACAGTTCGTTTTGGATCATCTGACGACAACCTACCGTGAAACCGGAGAACTGTATTGTGTGGAACTTCGCGGCGATGAAGATGTGGCACTTGTCTATCTTCATTATCTTGATGAAAATGACGCAAAAGCCGAGGTTCTGGACTTTGCGGAGCAGAGTGCCGCGCAGATCTCAGAAGAGCTTTTGCAGTGCCATGATAAGGTTTTCCGCCTGTTCATTGAGCATTTCTATGACGGGGAGAGCTTTGACTATGCTGCAAAAATCGTCACCGATGCAGATCGGCAGGCATTACTTGCCAACCCCGGTGAACGCGCTGCAAAGCGCATGAGTAACCCAAGATTCGTACAGATGCTGCTGAATAATTCCGGCAATTATCCGCATGAAAAACGTGTGCCGTGCGATACACATACCATCGGTATCATGCTGCAATGTGCGCCGTGTGACCTGCTGAATTTTGTCATTCAGGAGATGACGGAACGCATCAAGGCGAATGTCGTTCCGAAGCTGGATAAAACGGATGATTTCCAGTTTATTATGGCGGAGTATGATTGATTTTTTGCGAAAAAACAGAAAGTCAGGTGACATAATGTACCGGAATCTGTTTGTATGAGCAAGGAGCAAACAGAACTGCTTGCAGATTATTTCACGGAAAAACTGGAAACGAAAACAACAGAAATTCTTGAGATACTATTCATGTCGAACACGCATATGATTGAGGAGAATAAAAAACAGCCCCGCTCC
>NZ_CAMHRZ010000198.1 GCF_946187255.1 uncultured Ruminococcus sp. | reverse complement strand
GATACGGACGTGATATAATGGACACAGTAAGATCAGTGCATAGGGATCACTGCTCACAAGGGCTGCTTTTTCTGTATGCGGAACTGTTTCGGAGTAATATCCCTGTATTTGCGGAAGCTGCGTATAAAGTGGCTGGTGTCCGAAAAACCTACCTGTTGGCTTATGAATGCAAGATCGTGATCCGTGAACAAAAGGTACTCTTCGGATTTTGATATCTTCATTCTTTCGATATACTCCTTACAGCTCATGCCGTACTGCTCGCGGAACTTAGCGGCAAATCCCGAATAACTCAGGTGACATTTCTCCGCTATATCCGAGACACGGATGCTTTCTTCTATGTGGCTGTCGATATATTCGGTTATGTTCTCGATGCCGTACATATTATCGGAATTGACGGGACAGCTGTTTATATCAAATCCTGCCGCCATCCATTTTCTTACTATCCCGAATATTAGCCTGTAGATCTGCGCACGCAGAATGATATCCCTGCCGTAAAGATAACTGTGGGCTTCCTTTACGCAGTCCTCGAATATCTCACGGCAGCAGAGACTTTTTGCTTCCTCTGCCGAAAAATGCAGCTGCATATCCTTTGAGCGGGCATATCTCAGTATATTCGATACGGACGGTGCGTAGGAAGTAACATTCGGGAACTTTGCGGGATCGAATTTTATCCCCGCAAAATACGGCACTTTATCATTTGTCGTATAGATGGAGTGTACCGTCAGCTGCGGCAGCAATATGAATTCACCCTCTGAAACGATATATGTCCTGTCATCACAGGTGATATGCGCGGTGCCTTCAAAGACCGCTATCAGCTCAACAAAGTAGTGCCAGTGGGGTTTTACGGGGAAGATCATATTCGGATCACCCGAAACGAAGGCTTCTATCGGTGAATTAAGACTGTCCTGCTTTTCAAACAGGGAACTCATACACAGACCTCCTTTCACAAGGGATGCATCTGTAACTATAATAACACATCTCCCAATAATTGTAAAGACACCCTGAGACTTTAATTTCAGAAAGGAAAATAAGATGAACAACACCCTCGATCTTACAAAAGGCAAGCCAACAGGACTGATACTCCGCTTTTTCTTTCCGCTGCTGCTGACTAATACTTTACAGCAGCTGTATTCCTTTGCTGATACTGCGATAGTCGGCAAGGGACTGGGAGATGATTCTCTCGCGGCAGTGGGAAATATGTCCTCACTGTGTTTTCTTATAATCGGCTTCTCTATGGGGCTTTCAAACGGCTTTTCCATACTCATCGCTCAGAGCTTCGGTGAAAAGGATATGAACAAGCTGCGCAGGTCACTGGCGGCTTCGTTAAGGCTCTCGGTGATAATGACAGCTTTGCTCACTTTCCTGAGTGTCATGTTCCTGCGCAACATCCTCACACTGCTGAGAACTGACCCGACGATAATCAACGAAAGCCTTGAATACGGCTATATCCTTTTCGGCGGGCTTTTCGCAACGGTGGGATACAATATGAGCGCGGGTATCCTCCGCGCACTGGGCGACAGCAAGACACCGCTGAAAGCCATAGTGATATCTTCCGTGATGAACATCGCACTGAACTCACTGTTCATATTCGTATTCCACTGGGGCGTGAGAGGTGCGGCGGCAGCGACGATAATAGCACAGCTGTTTTCGGGCGGATTTTGTCTGTATAAGATCAGCAGGATCGAATATCTGCGCCTTTCAAAAGAAGACTTCAGCAATGACAATGAAACTAATATGATACTGCTGAAAAACGGCATACCTATGGCTTTCATGAATTCCATCACCGCCATAGGCTGCATGGTGGTACAGTATTTCGTGAACGGTCTCGGTGTTGCATTCACTTCGGCATATTCGGCTTGCAGCAGATACCTGAATATGGCGATGCAGCCCGCAGCCACAGCAGGTGCGGCAATGTCTTCCTACACCAGCCAGAATTACGGTGCAAGACGCTTTGACAGGATCCGTGAGGGACTGAAAGTCTCCCTTTCGATAGCTTTGGTATCATACCTGATATTAGGTTCGGCAATGACATTTTTCCCGCGCATGCTGGCGGGATTCATACTCAACGGTGAGGAACAGATAAGCTACGCGGCACAGTTCCTGCCGATATGCGGCATCATGCTGTTCTCGGTGGATATGCTTTTCGTGATACGCAACGGCGTGCAGGGAATGGGATTCCCGTTCATACCCATGCTTTCGGGCATCGCTGAGATGGTGCTGAGGATAGGGGCTATCGTGCTGCTGACAGGCAGCATGGGGTTCCGCGCAACAGCCGCAGCGGAAGTATTCGCGTGGGTCGGTGCTCTGCTTATCAACACGGCTGCCTTTATAACGATATTCGCAAGGGAAAAAGCCAAGAATTCGGCAAAATACAGCAAAGGACACAAGATCAAGAACGTATTTGATAATTCGACCGCAAAGGCGAATTGAAATAAAGAACATCAGAACGATCTCAACAACAGGAGGTATTTATGAACAGTTTTAACTTTTACAGCCCTACGGAATTTGTTTTCGGAAAAGACAGGGAGAACGAGTGCGGCAAATATGTCAAGAAATATGGCGGAACAAAAGCGCTGATACTATACGGCGGCGGTTCGGCTGTAAGATCGGGACTGGTCGGAAGAGTAAAGGCATCCCTCGAAGAATACAGCATAGAATATACCGAGCTGGGCGGTGTACAGCCCAATCCCCGTGACGATCTTGTATACAAGGGTATAGATCTGTGCAGAGCTGAGGGAACGGACTTTATCCTTGCAGTCGGCGGCGGTTCCGTTATCGATACCGCAAAGGCGATAGCGATAGGTGTTCCTTACGAGGGAGATTTCTGGGACTTTTACAGCGGCAAGCACGCTGAGAAGGCTCTGCCTGTGGGCACAGTGCTGACCATTGCTGCGGCAGGCAGTGAGGGTTCGGGAGACTCTGTTATCACTAAGATCGACGGTATGCTGAAAAGAGGTACGGGTTCGGACGTTCTGCGCCCAAAATTCTCGGTGCTGGATCCTGCGCTGACTCAGACACTTCCCGCATATCAGACCGCAGCGGGTGCTACCGATATAATGGCTCACGTTTTTGAGAGATATTTCACCAACACTAAGGAAGTCGAGATAACCGACCGTCTCTGCGAAGCTGTACTTATGACTATGGTAAAGGAAGTTCCCCGCGTCATCGCTGACCCCGACAATTACGATGCAAGAGCGAACATCATGTGGGCAGGTATGGTGGCTCACAATAATATCGTTGGTGTCGGCAGAGATCAGGACTGGAACAGTCACGGCATCGAGCATGAGCTCTCCGCTTTGTATGACTGCGCTCATGGTGCGGGACTTGCTGTCATCATGCCCGCATGGATGGAATTTGTATACAAGCACGACGTTATGCGCTTTGCACAGGCTGCTGTGCGTATATGGGGCTGCAAGATGAACTTTGCCGATCCCGAAGCAACGGCAGTGGAGGGCATACACCGTTTCAGGGCGTTCCTGCACAGCATAGGTATGCCTATCAACTTTGAGGAGTTGGGCGCTAAGGAAGAGGATATCCCCGCACTGGTGGACAAATTCGGTCTCGGAGACGGAAGGACAGGCGGCTTTGTGCATCTTTCCTCCGATGATGTGGCAGAGATATACAGGATCGCGGTGAGAGCGAAACTGTGAGATAACGATCACGGGACTGTGAAGTACCCGTATCATGTTCTGAAAGGATAATAATATGAAAATACTGTTAATAGGCGGTACAGGCACCATCAGCATGGCGATCACAGAACGTCTTGCAAAACAGGGACACGAGCTTTATCTGCTCAATAGAGGAAACAGGAACGAGAAGGTCCCCGAAAATGTAAAGTTCATCGTATGTGATATTTCCGACGAACAGGCTGCCGCAAAGGCACTTGATGGAATGGAATTCGACTGCGTGGGAGAATTCATCGGGTTCGTGCCCGAACAGGTAAAGCGGGATTTCAGGCTTTTCAACGGAAAGACCAAACAGTATATCTACATAAGCTCAGCTTCCGCCTATATCAAGCCGCAGGAAGGATACGTCATCACCGAGGAAACGCCGCTGGATAATCCCTACTGGGAATATTCCAGGAACAAGAAAGCCTGCGAGGAGTACCTCTTGGAGAGATTCCGTAAGGACGGCTTCCCCGTGACTATCGTGCGGCCGTCGCACACATACGACGAAAGGAGCGTACCTCTGGGCGTTCACGGCAGCAAGGGCAGCTATCAGGTCGTAAAGAGGATAAAGGAGGGCAAACCCGTCATCATACACGGTGACGGCAGTTCACTGTGGACTATCACACATAACAGCGATTTCGCTGTGGGGTATACGGGACTTATCGGCGCTCCCGAAGCGATAGGAGAAGCGTTCCACATCACCTCCGATATAAGCGTTCCCTGGAACGTGATATACAAGGCTATAGCGGATGCACTGGGAGTTGAGTTGAAGCCGTACTATGTATCTTCGGATATGCTGGCTGATCTTTCGGGAAACAAGTACGACTATATAGGCGGACTGCTGGGTGACAAAACCGTTTCGGTCGTATTCGACAACTCAAAGATCAAGAAACTTGTACCCGAGTTTGAATGTAAGGTGACACCTCAGGAAGGCATTAAGATGGCTGTGGACTACATCATGTCTCACAGCGAATGCAGGAATGAGGACGAGGATTTCGACAGGTTCTGCGACAGTGTGATTGAAAGTATGGAAAAAGCAAAGGAGTGTTTTACATGGTAGATGTTAAGGGGCGCTGGGCGTTCATTACCGGTGCGGCAAGAGGTATCGGATACGGTGCGGCTCTGTTCATGGCGGAGAGGGGATGCAATCTGATACTTCACGGGCGCACAGCGGAGCACTGCGCAAAGGTCGCGGAGGAAGCTAAGGCTCTGGGTGTAAAGGTGTATACAGTCGGGGCTGAATTCTCTGATATATCTCAGGTGAGCACCATGCTTTCCGAAATTGACGAGCTGGGCGCAGACGTGGATATAGTGCTGAACAATGCGGGTATACAGGTAGCATACAGGACAGACCCGCTGACAACACCGCCCTCAGACTATGAGGAGAGCTTCAGGATAAACACCATAGCCCCGATGATGATAGTATACCATTTTCTGCCAAAGATGGAGAAAAAGGGCTTCGGACGTATAGTCAACACCACCAGCGGCATAAGGCTGGAGCCCGAACAGGCAGGTTACAGTGCAAGCAAGGCGGCTCTTGACAAGGTGACTATGGATCTTGCGAATAAGTACAACGGTACGGATGTCTGCATAAATATCACCGATCCCGGCTGGTGCAGGACTGATCTCGGCGGACCTAAAGCGCCGAATTCACCCGAGAGCTCACTGCCCGGAGTAGTGGTTGGCGCTTTTGTAGACGATAAAAAGTCAGGCAGGAACTTCGCCGCAGGCAGCTTCTACGGGATGACCATCGAAGAGGCAGTGGCAAAGGCTGAAAACGATTTCCCGATATATACGGGCACGATAGGCTTCTGAGGAATCACGCTTATCAAAAATTGTTATTTTTGAACTAAAAAATGTACAACGAACACCCCGAAGCATCTCGGCAATGAGAGCTCGGGGTGTTTGATTTTTTGTGGCTGCGACTGTGAAACCGATTACTTTGCAAAACTAATTGAAGAAATATTAAAATATGTAACCCAAAAGCTTTAATGATATAGCCAATTGACGTTTTTTGTGAATTAAATTCAAAAATTCAGGAAAGATGTAGTCAAAATGCGAATGAGCAACTTTTGATTATTGTTATTGTATATATCGCAATAAATGATTTGAATTATTTGTAAAAAAAATATACAATATAATCGAAGGGTGATAAAGTAAAGGAAACCTCCTAAACAGGGGTTCCGCTGATACTTTTGAAGCACTTCTAACCGTATTATAGAATGAATTGGAAAGAAAGCGAGGAAATCAGATTATGAAGAAGATCGTTCCAAAGCGAGTAATAGGCGCTCTCATCGCAGGTGCTCTGACTGTATCGCCTATGACATCGGTACTTCCCGGCATAACAGCTTATGCAGGAGAGACATACCGCACTACATCAACACCCGGTAACGACAGAAAAGACGGCACTTACAACGGCTATCATTTCGAGATCTGGCAGGCAGACACGCCGAACTCTTCGACGATGACACTGCACGATAACGACGGCGGTTTCAGCACCGAATGGAAGTGCGGACCTAACGGTTCCAGAGGTAACTTCCTGGCACGCCGCGGTCTGTTCTGGGGCAAGAACAATCCCAAGACCTACAGAGATTACGGCGATTTCTACTGCGATT